>SKZJ01000025.1 GCA_007127425.1 Wenzhouxiangella sp. | reverse complement strand
CCCCCTCAGTTCCCCTTGAGGATTAGGGCCCCCAGATTGATTGAGCTATCTTGCAAGACAGGCTAGCCAATCGCCTGCCGCTGGTATGTTCGGTACCACACTAAGGCTGATTGAGGAACACGCGTTGCCAGCCTGCACCGGCCTGTCATCTCACAGAAGTTTTGGATGAATGCATCAAGGGCTTGAGGTAGCGCAGCGTCAAGAAAGTCATGAGGCTGATAAGGATCGCAATCTCGAACCGATGGGAGGCGACCGACAGTCCTATCGCACCGGTTGCCCAAAGGCTGGCCGCCGTGGCCGTGCCCTCCACGCTGCCGCGCCCCTTGAGAATCGCTCCGCCACCGATGAATCCAATACCGGTAATGAGGCCCTGCATGATTCGAGCCTGTGCATCGTCCGAATCCAGTACCGAAAAGCCGATCAGCGTGTAGTCACAGGCAGCAACGGCGACCAGGGGGTACGTTCGAAGTCCAATGGCCCAATCACGGACTTCCCGGTCCCAGGCGCTCGGGATCGCAAGCAGGTAGGCCAACACCAGGTCGCGCGTTGCACGCTCGGCTTGCTCCGGGCTCGCGGCGATGAGGCCGAGCGGCTTGTCATAAGGCAAAAGCCACCCGGCAAAAGAAGTGAGCATGTCCGCCGGCAGAGAAAGCGACCCGAGCACGTGCCCGCCTGAGAAACTCTCCGCCATCCTGAGATCGACCGCGATCAGCCCACTTTCCAGCTTATGCGCAAAGTCTTCCACGCCCATCGGGGCGGGCTTTCTCACATCGAGATCCAGACCGGGGCCGGTCGAGGCGTTGATCTCCTCCATCTTCCTGAAATAGGGTGGCTTGTCGTGATGCTCCTCAGTCTTGGCCTTGATGAAGTCAGACCTCGAGAGCGCGAGGCGCGAACTGTGCGCCTTTTCATAGCCGATCGTGGAAAAGTCCCGGTTCGCCATGCCCTGCCCGCAGACCGAGCCGGCTCCGTGGGCGGGATAGATGATCGTTTGATCGCCGAGCGGCAGGAGCTTTTCGTGCAGGCTGCCATAAAGAAGACCGGCGACCTCTTCGTCCCGACCAGGGTAAAAATCGGTGCGCCCGACATCGTTGACGAAGAGCGCATCGCCGGTGAACACGCCGAGAGGGCTGTCTCCCGTCTCGGTATGGCGCAGGACGATGGAGATGGAATCCAGCGTGTGACCCGGCGTTTCAAGAACCGTCAGGCTTGCCTCGCCCAGCTTGACTCGCGTACCCTCGCGGACCGCCTTGGCATAGGGCACGTCGTATTCATCCGTTGTTCCGCGCAGCACGATCGCGCCAGTGCGCCTTGCAAGGTCTTCCGAGCCGGTCACAAGATCTTCGTTGCGGTGGGTTTCGAAGATATGTTTGATGGCGACGCCGTGTTTCTGCGCGATCTCTTCATACAGCACGATATCTCGCCGTGGATCGATCACCGCGGCCTCGATACCATCACCGACCACGTAGGACAAGTGGGCCAGCCCATCGGTCTTGATCGTTTCGACAAACATGGGGATTTCCTCGTGTAAATGCCCGTATGAAAGTACAATCGCTTCAGCAGCGCACCACCTGAAAATCTATTGGCTTGAATGAGAAATTGTTTGACTGGCCGGCGGAGCATGCGGTGATCGCCGCGACGACTGGCATCTCCGCCCGCAGGCGGACAAAATCTCCGGCCTTGCTGAGCGGCGGAAGAACACGAAACTCTCCTGTTGTAGCGTCGATGGCAACATGCATGAAAATATTGAATGCGATGGGAATTCGGTCGACGCCGATGTCGTATGGGGTCAATGCCGCAGCCAGATTACCCTCGCAACCCGGGCGACCCCCGTTCTCCCCGTATATGATCCTGAAGGTATCTTTCGAACAAGGAGTCAAAGTGAAGTCGTGACGGCCGCAGGTATCCTCCAGGATGGTGAACATCGGCCGGCTGCGATTTGAGTAAAGTATGTCGCCTGTCGTGAGCCACAGGCGTGAGGCATAGTCAAGAGTTCGGCCCGAAGACAGGTACTCCTGACTTTCCGGGTGTCCAAATGCGACCAGATCACTGACTTGCTGCCCTTCAGGATCAATGACGACCAATTCATCGCCAGCGCCAAGCTCGACCGTCCGCGCTGAGCAGGGCGGGATTCTCACTGTCGTCAGTTCCGCATTCAACGCTTGGTCCTGAAATCGAATGGGCATCGCCAGCCGGCTTCGACCTCCCGACCACTGTACTGTCTGGCCTCACTCGCTTCACCGTATTCCGCCAGGTTGGGATTCAGTGACCCTTGCAACTCGATATCTCGTGCCCGGGTGGCCGCTTGCATCTTCTCAAAGCGTCCGTCGGCTCTCAAGTTCTCGAACTGGCGATGGGAATTGAACACCAATACCGGGTGGCTGAACCGTCTGGCGAGCCGCGAAGCATGGGCGTGGAGCCCAATCACGAAGAACGGGTGCCCTGCCAGGCTCAGACTGAACAGTGGGCTATCAGTATCGCTGCTGACATCGTCAGCAGGATGGTTTCCCGCCAGAAGATCAAGCTTGTGGACACGCCACAATTGCGACCACAACAAGGACTCGAAACGAAATTCACTCATATGGCTTGGCCCACCGAATATGGCGGCGAGAGAATGCACGATATCCTCATCGCAAGCCGCTGCTTCAATCCTGGCAACGAATCGACAAAGTGCGTCCAGCATCGGCCGGTCATTGCATCGGTCCCCCAGCATACTGAACTCATGAGTTTCAATACAGCCACGGGCCAATGCTGATTTGGCGCCCACACAGGGATAGGTCGCCTCACCAAGAAACGCCAGAAAGCTCTCCCCCAGGTCCGGCAGGGGCATGAACTTGACTGCATTAGTGCCAAGGCTTTCAGTACCTTTCATTAGCTTCTTTTACCTTCCCTTGTTCTCGATTGTGACGTAAGCTGATACGGTGCTCATGCCCGAACACCCTTAGTCCCATCTGCGAAGAAATACTAACGGTCGGTAGCGAGAACGGTATGTGCGGGCACCCACATTGTTCGGCATCAGGTGTTTGATCCAGATACTGTTATACGGATAGGATGAGAGACAGATCCGGGCAACCTCAAGGCTTTCATGACACTCCAGAAGATTCGCTTCGCGAAAACCAGCGACCAGGTCAGCCTGGCCTGGACACGCGCCGGATCAGGGCCGGTGATGGTCAAGGCGGCCAACTGGCTGACTCATCTGCAGTACGACTGGGAAAGTCCGGTTTGGCAGCACTGGATGAAGTTCTTTACCGATCACTTCAGCATCGTTCGCTTTGACGAACGCGGCTGTGGGATGTCGGACTGGGAGGTCGATGACGTATCGGATGCAAACTGGGTGGGGGACATGGAGTGCGTCATCGATGCTGCGAATATTAAAGAGCCGCTTATCGGACTCGGTGTTTCGCAAGGAGCAGTCACGATCATTCGGTATGCCATCGAACACCCGGAACGTGTATCCAGGTTGATACTGTATGGTGGCTATGCCCTCGGTTGGGGTCAACGAGGGGGCCGTGAAGATGAGCACTACAACGCAGTGATGGAAATGATCAGACTGGGCTGGGGCAGTGATAACCCGGTCTTTCGACAGGTGTTCACCTCACGTTTCCTGCCCCATGGAACGCATGAGCAGCTCGACTGGTTCAACGAACTATGTCGCAAGACTGTCGCTCCGAACATGGCCGAGGCGCTCCTTGAAGCACGCGGCAGCGTCGACATTCGTGATCTGCTCGAACAGGTTCGGGTCCCGACCCTGGTCATACACGCGCGCCACGACAACGTTGTGCCTTTTTCCGAGGGGCAGCGACTCGCCAGTGATATACCCGGTGCGGAATTTGTCGCACTGGAATCTCACAACCATGTCCTCCAGGCCGATGAGCCTGCCTGGCAGACCTTCAAGGATGCAGTGTTGGATTTCACCGGCCTGTCGTCGCGCGACCCATTCGCCGAAACAGCCATGCTGACCCGGCGCGAGCGCCAGATCCTGACCTCGTTGACCGAGGGCATGACCAATAAGGAGATTGCCAGCTGCCTACATGTCAGCGAGAAAACCGTTCGCAACCACCTGTCGAGTGTGTACCGCAAAATGGGGGTTCGCAACCGCACACAGGCAATCGTCAAGGCGGCTTCCATGCCCGCGCTGCAGCCAGTTTCTGAGTGAATCGGGACATTTGTCCCAGTCAGGCTTCTCTTTTCCGTTCCGTTTGAGCCGCTTGTCCCATTGTCGGTCCGGCACCGGCTGCTTAACCTTGAAGGTAGTCAACTTCAGCGAGAGTGAGCCATGCAACGCCTGATCATTTTGCTTTTCGGATTGCTTGCCTACACGGTCTTTTTTGCAACCTTTCTCTACCTGGTCGCATTTGTCGGCAATTTGCAGCACACGGCCCTGGCGCAATGGCTACCCTGGCTACCCGAGCTGGTCCCACATTCGATCGACGCCGGTCGTGAGACGGGCGCCGTCGTACCGGCAATGCTCATCAATCTCTCCCTGATCGCCCTGTTCGGCATGCAGCACAGCATCATGGCCCGTACCGGCTTCAAGTCCTGGCTGACCAGAATGCTGCCGACATCGGCCGAACGCAGTTTCTACGTGCTGCTGGCCAGCGTGATGTTGATCCTGCTGTTCTGGCAATGGCGCCCGATTCCTTTCGCAATTTGGGAAGCCGAAACCATGATCGGAATATCCATCGGCTGGAGTATCTTTGCAGTCGGCTTTCTCATGGTGCTCCTGAGTACGTACCTCATCGATCATTTCGATCTGTTCGGACTCAAACAGGTCTGGAGTCAATTCCGCGATCGCCGCCTGGCGGAACCGCATTTTGTTACGCCATTTTTCTACCGGCTGGTCCGCCACCCCCTCTACTTGGGCTTCATTCTGGCTTTCTGGGGAGGACCGGTCATGACTGTAGGTGGAATGCTGTTTGCCGCGGCCATGACAGCCTATATCCTGATCGCGATTCGGTTCGAAGAGCGCGACCTTGTCCGCATACTCGGACCTCAGTATGAAAACTACCGCGAACAGGTTCCCATGTTGGTTCCCCGGCTGAAATCACGCCCGCTTGGATCGAGAGATGGTCAGTTATCATGAACAGGACGACACACCGATCATCCGGGAGCATGGAGAGTGAATCGACAGAATATTTCTTCTGGAACACCTTGGGAGCCGATTGCGGGCTACTCTCGAGCAGTCCGAATCGGGCCCTTCGTACATGTCTCGGGAACGACTGCAATGACAGGGAACCGTGTTATTGGAGAAGGCGACGTTCATGCCCAGTCCATTCAGACGCTCAAGAACATTGAATCGGCATTGAGCCAGGCCGGCGCCCGGTTGGTTGATGTGGTCCGAACCCGGATGTACGTGGTGGACATTTCGCTGTGGGAGTCGGTGGCCCGGGCACACGGTGAGTTCTTCGGCGACATTCGGCCGGCCACCAGCATGGTTGAAGTATCCGCATTGATCGCACCCGAGTTGCTTGTCGAAATCGAAGCGGACGCGTTCATCTCCGACTTGCCATCCAGGGCCGACTGAGCAGCCAGGTTAGGAATAGCTCTACGTGGAGGGCGTTCAGTGCGTTTGGCGTTTTCCAATAATGCTGTCCAGGGAACGCCTCATCTTGCGGGCCGCGCCCTCGACGGCCTGCTCCACGCTCGCCGCTTCATCAGTCACGGCGACGGGCTGGAGCCCTTCGAGCCGGGCTTCCAGCAGGCATCGCATGTCGGCGGTACCGAACTTCTTGTTACTGTTCTCATCACTGAGGTGAACTTCAACGCGTGTCACCTGATCAGAAAAGCGGTCCAGGATGTCCCTGATCGTGGCTTCGGTCTGCTCCGGATGCGCTTCGGCTTGATTGATGTTGTCATCCGTGTTGATCTGAATTTTCATATCAGCTTCCTTCAGTAGCGATAGATCGCGGCGATGCCCGTTTCGGTCGGCATCCGTTCTGTCGGCACAACAACCACTTCGCCTCCCATCTTGAGCGTCATGGCGCCCAGGTCGTCGAGCACGTCGTCGAGTTCGGGGTTGGAAAGATCGTCGAACTCAAGCTCGCCGGTCGATGCATCGACCCGGCCGGGTATTTCCCGGCGAGCTTCGATCAGCACGGTAGCCACGCGCCCGCCAACGACGGCCTTGGCTACTTCTGCCAGGTCATCAGCGGCGAGACCCTTGGGTTTGTTGCTCCCGAATTTATCCACCAACTCGGTCAGGCGTGCGAGGTAGCGAGGTTCGAAGGTTTTCCAGACTCGTTCGCGAAACTCGTCGGTCGACGCGAGCGAATCCGGATGTACGTCCAGGCTCTCGGCAACCAGGAAAGGGTTATGGCTGAGCTCATGGAACATGTGGTGGTGTTCCGGCAGAGCAGCGAGAAGCAACGGCAGGCCGGAGGGCCTGGAATGGTGATCGAGGACCGCACGGTCGACCACACGGAAGAATCGCTCTGCGTCGTGGTCCAGCTGGTCTT
>SKZJ01000304.1 GCA_007127425.1 Wenzhouxiangella sp. | reverse complement strand
TCAAACTTCAATCAACGATTGAATCACGTGCCCCACATACTGCTCGAATTCCGGTGCACCGGGGTTGGGCACCAGTTCCTGGGCCTGGAGTTGCAGGTAGCCGACGTAGGATGAGTACAGCAGGTTGGCGCGCTGGCGGGCGGCAGCGGGTTCCAGTCCGAGCTCCTCGACAGCGGCCGCCAGGTGCTGAATGCGACGGGCCGTGACCCGTTTGAGCACCGGGCCGATGCGCGGATCTTCGGGCGCGGCGCAAAGGGCGAGATAGATGCGGTGGGTCAGTGTCTGCTGGCTGGTGCGCCAGACGAACTGGGCCAGGCGCTGGGCGGGCGGCATATCGGCGCCCAGCGACACCTTCAAATGCTGGCGGTCCTGATTTTCCCAGCGCTCCAGCGCGGCCACCAGTAGCTCGTTGCGACCGGGGAAATGCCAGTAGAAGCTGCCCTTGGTGATGTCGAGGCGGCGTGCCAGCGGTTCCACACCCAGGCTGCTGACGCCCTTGTCGGCAATCAGCTCCAAAGCCGCCTGTTCCCAGTCGGTTGGCGTCAGCGTGCCCCGGTCGCCGTTGGCACGCGATGAAGTGTTTGAATTCTTCATGGTAATCAGGGATGGTACTCCATGTAATGGCGGCTTGGGGGGCGGCCTTGTATCGAGGCGGAATCGAACCAATATGAGGTCTCATTGACTAACTTAAAAGGTAACCCCATACTCTGCCGTATGGAAGCTGTACGCAAACTTCACGATGATATCCGCCGGCGCCAGATCTGGACCGATGACGGCATTCGCTTGAGCCTACGTTATTACGGTGACGATCGTGCACCGTGCGTGCTCATGGCCCACGGCTTCGGCCAGACCCAGTATGCCTGGGAGGAAACCGGCCGTCGGCTTGCCGCTGCCGGCTGGCAGGCGGTCAGTTACGACGCGCGCGGCCACGGCGAAAGTGACCGTGCGCCCAGTGGCGAGTACGACTTCGAGCAGTTCGTCGAAGACTTCCGCCGCGTCTGCGCCTCGCTGCCCAACCGCCCGATCGTCATCGGCGCGTCCATGGGTGGCCTGACCGGCTTGCTGGCCCACTCGGAAAAGCCCAAGGTCGAGCTTGAGTCGCTCGTGCTGGTCGACATCGCCCCGCGTTGGGACGACCGCGGCGTCGATGCCATGATTGCCTTCATGCGTCAGAACCCGAAAGGCTTCACCACGCTTGAGGAAGCGACCGAAGCCGTGCGCGGCTTCCTGCCGCACCGCCGCCACAGCAGCAGCAACACCGGCCTGACCCGTAACCTGCGCCAGGCCTCCGACGGGCGTTGGTACTGGCACTGGGATCCGGCCATGCTGGCCCTGGCCGAGAAAAGCGCCAACCTGCAATCGCGCCTGAAGTCGGCCAGCCGCCGACTCAAGATTCCAGCGCTGCTGGTCGCCGGCAGCCAGAGTGAAATGATCGGCGAGGAGCATATCGAGGAATTCCTCAAACTCGCCCCACACGCCGAAAAGGCAACCGTCGCCGACGCCAGCCACATGGTCGCCGGTGACAACAACGAACATTTCATGGGAGCCGTGATGCCCTTCCTCAAGCGCATCGGTTCCCGGGGAGCAAGCTAAATCATGATGACGGCCCTGTTTGTGCTGGCCCTGCTGGCAGTCGGCCTGGGATGTGCCTATTTCAAGACATCCATTCTGGCCTGGTCCATCGCCACCGCTGTGGTATTGCTGGGTTTCACCATCTTCGGGCAGCCCGGCTGGATCCTGCTGGCCGTCTTCTGGCTGCTGTTCCTCGCCGTCGCCATCCCGCTCAACCACCGGCCGTGGCGGCGCGAGTTCATCACCGCACCGATTCTCAAGGGCTTCGAGAAAATGACGCCCCAGATCTCGGAGACCGAGCGCATCGCGCTGGAAGCAGGCACCGTGGGTTTCGAGGGCGAACTGTTCACGGGCAACCCGCACTGGAGCCGCTTCATCAAGAAGCCGCTGCACGAGCTCAACACCGAGGAGCAGGCCTTTCTCGACGGCCCGGTCGAAGAGCTGTGCGGCATGATCGACGACTGGGAGTTTTCCCACTACCGCGCCGGCGTGTCCGACGAGGTCTGGGATCACCTGCGCAAGAACAAGTACTTCGGCATGATCATTCCGAAAGAGTACGGCGGGCTGGGCTTCTCCGCGGTCGCCCACCGTGCCGTGCTCGAGAAAGTCGGCGGCATGAGCTCGCAGGTCGGATCGATCATTGCCGTGCCCAATTCCCTCGGCCCGGCCGAGTTGTTACTGCACTACGGCACCACTGAACAGAAGGACCACTACCTGCCGCGCCTGGCCTCGGGTGAGGAAATCCCCTGCTTCGGCCTGACCAGCACCATGGCCGGTTCGGATGCCACTTCCATTTCCGATTACGGCATAGTCTGCAAGAAAAAATACAAGGGCAAGCAGACCCTCGGCATCCTGCTCAACTTTGAAAAACGCTACATCACGCTGGCGCCCTGCGCCACCGTGGTCGGGCTGGCCTTTCGCCTGTACGACCCCGACAGCCTGATCGGCGAGACCGACGACATCGGCATTTCAGTCGCTTTGCTGCCGGCCGACACCCCGGGCATGGAAATCGGCCGCCGTCACTTCCCGCTCAACAACCCGTTTCCGAACGGACCCATTGTCGGCAAGGACGTATTCGTGCCGATCGACACCCTGCTCGGCGGTGTCGAACACGCCGGCAGCGGGTGGCGCATGCTGATCGAGTCGCTCTCGGTCGGCCGCGCCATCTCGCTGCCCTCGTCGACATCCGGCGGGGCCAAGGCGGCTACCATGGCCACCGGCGCCTACGCCCGCATCCGCAAGCAGTTCAACCTGCCCATCGGCCGCTTCGAGGGGGTGGAGGAAGCGCTGGCGCGCATGGCCGGCCACACTTACGCCATCAGTGCACTGAGCCGCCAGACCGCATCGGCCGTCGATGACGGCGAAAAGCCGGCGGTACCCGGCGCGATCGCCAAGTACCACTGCACCGAGCAGAGCCGGGACATCATCAAGGACGCCATGGATATCCACGGCGGCAAGGGCATCATCCTCGGCCCCAAGAATTACCTGGGTCGTGCCTGGCAGGGCGCGCCGATCTGGATCACCGTTGAAGGCGCCAATATCCTGACCCGGTCGATGATGATATTCGGCCAGGGCGCCATCCGCTGCCATCCCTTCGTACTCAAGGAGCTCGAAGCGCTCAAGATCGAGGATGAGGAGGAGCGCCTGAAGGAATTCGACAAGCTGCTGTTCGCGCACATCGGCCACTCGATTTCCAACGCCGTGCGTGCATTCATTCTGGGCCTGAGCTTTGCCCGCTTCGCCGCCGTGCCGGGTGACCGACGCACGCGCAAGTACTACCGCAAGCTCAGCCGCTACAGCGCCGGCTTCGCCTACCTGGCCGACATCATCATGTTGACCTACGGCGGCAAGCTCAAGCTCAAGGAGAAGGTCTCCGGTCGCCTGGGTGACGTGCTCAGCCAGCTCTACATCTGCTCGGCCATGCTCAGACGCTTCGAGCACGAGGGCCGACCCGCGGCCGACCAGCCCATCCTGGCCTGGGCCTTCCACGACGCGATCTTCAAGATCCAGACCGCCATGCGCGGCGTGATCGACAACTACCCGATTGCCTGGATCCGGCCATTTCTGCGAATCGTGATCTTCCCGCTGGGTCGCATCGAGCGTGCCCCCAATGACCGGCTGGGGCACAAGGTCGCCTCGTTGCTACTGTCTCCCTCCGAGACTCGCGACCGGCTCACCCGCGGCATCTACAAATCCGATGCCTCCGGTCACTGGCTGGGCGTGATGGAGAAACTTCTGCCCGACGTGATTGCGGTCGAGCCGCTGGAGCGCAAGATGCTCAAGGCCCAGCGCAACGGACAGCTCAGCGGGTACACCTCGGAAGAGCACATCTCATCGGCCATCGACAACAAGGTGCTGACCGACAAGGAAGCCGAATTCCTCACCTCGGTGCGAAAGCGCGTACTGGAGATCATTTCCGTCGACGACTTCGATCTCGAGGAACTCCAGGCCGGCCTGAGTCAGACCGGCGAGGAAATCCGCAACGGCAACCAGGAAGCGGCCTGACGCCCCGACGTTGTCGGGGCGAGCGTGAAGCCTAAAGTGTTAAGTGTTAAGAATCATGTGCTTATGGCGTTTCCCCCTCAACAGCGCTGGCGGTGACTTCGATAGGCACCGCTTTCTCGGGGGTGACCCTCGAACCTCCAGCCCCCTGAAACACCTCCCACTTCACACTTAACACTTCACACTAGCTAATCGGCGTTATACTCTCCCCCGCCGATCGGGACAGCCCGGTCTGGCTAATTCAATTGATCTACGGCAACAGGTGTTTCGGGAATCCGGTGCAAGTCCGGTACTGCCCCCGCAACTGTAACCGGCATTCGTGCGATCCAATCGGCGAATGCGGCTGGGTGATGACCACTCCGTGCATGCCACGGGGGAAGGTGCCAGCCCGATGAGTGCCCCGCATTCATCGCCGGAAGTCAGGAGACCGGCCTGCTGTCATTTTGACCTGCCTCATTCACCACCCTTCCGTAGCGAGGGGGTGCCAGGTGCTGTGGCTGCGGCGTTTCGCGACCGAGCAAGCCGGAAGCGTAGCCGCCACTACGGTGAGGACTTGCGACCGAGCGAAACGCCGCGGACGCAGTGCCTGGCGACTCCACAGTAGGGAGGGTGGCGAATGAGGCAGGTTTAACCTTTCGGGTTGCGGTGGGCGACCGGGGTCGATGATTCCTGCACACTTTATCCGTGCCGGCTTCTCGCGCTCCCACCCTCCTGACCATAGTGCGCGGGTGAGCGCATGGAGCCGAGAACATGTACAAGTCCATTTACTCCGGGCTGGCCGCTGCGGGCCTGCTCGTCACGTCTTTTGATATCCTGGCCGACGCCGTCGACCACGACACCGTAGTGGTCACCGCCACGCGCAGCGAACAGATGATCGAGGAACCGCTGGCCGCCGTCAGCGTCATCGACCGCGACACCATCGAGCGCAGCCAGGCGCCTGACCTGCTGGAACTGCTCCGGCTGGAAGCCGGCATCGATATGAGCCGGGCCGGCGGCCCCGGCGGCCAGACCAGCACCTTCATGCGTGGCACCAACTCCAACCACGTACTGGTGCTGATCGACGGCGTGCGCGTGGCCGCCGCCGGCACCGGTGGCTTTACCTGGGAGATCCTCGACCCGTCACAGATTGAACGCATCGAGATCGTTCGCGGTCCGCGAGCGGCACGCTACGGGTCCGATGCCATCGGCGGCGTCATCCAGATCTTCACCCGGCAGCCCGACGGCCCCTCGGCGCGAGCCGCCTATGGCCGCTACCGTGACCGCTCGCTGTCGGCTGCCTGGGGCAACGAAGACTTCGGCCTGAGCATCGCCGGGCGCCGGGTAGGCGGCTTCTCCGCCCAGAACGAACGCGGCTTCGCCTTCGATCCCGACGACGACGGCTTCGAAAACCTCAGTGTCAATGCCCGCGGCGGCACAGCGCTGGCCGGCGGCCGACTGAGCTGGAGCGCACGCGTAGCCGACGGCGAAATCGAGTTCGACCAGGGCGAGTCGGAGTTCCTCAACTACGGCGTTCAGACCGAGTATCGGCATGAAGGCGGCGGGCCCTGGCAATGGCTGGCGAGCGCCGCCCTCTACCGCGACCGGCTCGAGACCGAAACGCCGTTCGGCTTCTCCGAAGCCATCACCCGACGCGTGCAAAGTGGCATCCAGGCCGAGCGATTGCTGAACGAGCACGCACTGTGGCTGCTCGGAGTGGACGCCTGGCGCGAATCCGGCGTGAGCCGGAACAGTTGGGCCGAGAATCGCTACAACCTCGGCGCCTGGACCGGCCTGCACGGCAGCCGCGACGCTTTCGACTGGGAAGCCAGCCTGCGCGTCGACGAAGACGAACAGTTCGGCAGCGCCGTGACCGGCAACCTGGCCGCCGGCTGGCGACTGGCCGAGGGCTGGCGTGTCTACGGCAGCACCGGCCGCGCTTTCCGTGCCCCGAACTTCAACCAGCTGTATTCCCCCGGCTTCGGCGGGCTGTTCGCCGGCAACCCCGATCTCGACCCGGAAACCTCCTGGACCCACGAGGCGGGTATCGAATACACGCCGATTGCCGGCCAGCGCGTCACACTTAACCTGTTCGAGACGCGCATCGACGACCTGATCGACTTCAGCGGCGAGGACTTCCAGGCCGTCAATATCCGCAAGGCCCGCATTCGCGGCGCCGAGTTGCGTCACGAACTGAACATCGAGCAGTGGCGCACCCAGGCCAGCTACACCTGGCAGGACCCGGAAGACCGCGACAGCGGCCAGCAACTGCTGCGTCGTGCCGAGCACAAGGCCGCACTCTCGGCCGACTACCTGCTGGCCAACGGCGGCTGGCTGGGCGGCGAAGTCGTCTACACCGGCTCACGACTGGATGTCGGCGCCGAGCAACTGCCCGCCCACACCCTGGTCAACCTGCGCGCCGGCTACCCACTGACAAACGGCTTT
>SKZJ01000026.1 GCA_007127425.1 Wenzhouxiangella sp. | reverse complement strand
TTGACGTGCCCGACTGCCGGTCCGGCAGAGACTGGAATGCCAGTTGCATGTATTCTTGTAGCAGGGCAAGGCGGCCCCACCGACCGTCTTGCCCTTCAATATCACCTAATCACTACCGGACGATACGCACCTTGTCAGATCCTCAAGAACGGCCAATGAGCCCACGAGACGACATGGCAACCGTCCAGACGGCCGATACAACCCACTCGCAAGAAAATGCGGCGAAGTCGGCGCTGTTCCGGAAGTTTTTCAGTATTTCGCCCGACGGCATCGTGCTCCTGGGCAACGACGACCGCATCCTCGAGGCGAACCCGGCCTTTCTGGCCCTGTTCGGCTACGAACTCGACGAGGTGCTCGGGCAAGCGATCAACGATCTCATCGTCGACCCGGCCTTCCACGAGGAAGCCACTGAGCTGTCGCGCTGTGCGCTGAGTGCCAAGGTTGTGCGCCAGGAAGCGTTGCGCTGCCGCAAGAACGGCGATCTGATCAGCGTCGAGATCTTCGGCACCCCACTGATGTTCGACGATCGCCAGGTCGGCATTTACGCCATTTACCGCGACGTCACCGCGCGGCGCCAGGCTGAAGACCTGCTCGAACAAAGCGAGGCCAAGCATCGCACCATCGTCGAGTGCATGAGCGACGGTTATTTCGAGATCGATCTGGCCGGCAACCTGCTGTTCTTCAACTGTGCCCTGGCCCAGATCTTCGGCACCGAGCCGGGCCGATTGTCATCCTTGAATTTTCGAAAGCACTTCGAGCCCGAGACCCGCGCCTACCTTTACAGCGAGTTCAATCGCATCTTTCGCGAAGGCGACAACGATTCGCGCGTGACCTGGCAGTTCACGGCGCCGGACGGCAAGCAACGTCACCTGGAAGCCTCCGTGGCCCTGGTGCTCGCCGAGCACGGCGAGCCGGCCGGTTTCCGCGGCGTGGTCCGTGACATCACCGACCGTATCGAAGCGCTCAAGGCCCTGCGACATTCCGAGGAACTGTTCCGGCTGGTCACCGAGCATACCGGTCAGCTGGTCTACGACTACGACCTGGCCAGTGGCCGCATCGACTGGTCGGGAGCGATAGAGTCCGTGCTCGGCATGTGCCGTACCCGCGCCAGAGAGTTCAATATCGACCGCTGGGCCGAACGCCTGCATCCCGATGATCGCGCCCGCAGCCTGCAGTTATTGACCGAAACCGGCAAAACCGGCGAACCGTTCCGTATCGATTACCGGCTGAGGCGGCGTGGCAACGACTACATCCATGTCGAGGATCGCGGCGCCTACCTGCTCGACGACGACGGTCGACCGGCTCGACTGATCGGCACATTGACCGACATCACCCGACGCAAGCGACAGCAAGAGGCCATCGCCTACCAGGCCACGCACGATGCCCTGACCGGCCTGGCCAACCGGTTCAAGTTCGAAGAGACGGTCGACGAGCTCAGACAGGACGCGATCCGGACCGGGCGGACGCACACCTTTCTTTACATGGACCTGGACCAGTTCAAGGTGGTCAACGACACCTGTGGGCACAACGCCGGCGACGAACTGCTCCGGCAGGTGACCGACCATATCGGCGACCTGGTTCGTCATGACGACTTGCTGGCACGTCTGGGCGGCGACGAATTCGGACTGCTGCTGATCGACTGCGATACCGACACTGGAGCGCGGATTGCCGAGAAGATCATCTCCGGCATCAACGCCTTCCATTTCGACTGGGATCAGCATCGCTTCAGCATCGGCATCAGCATCGGCATGGTCACGCTCGACGGAGCACTGGGTTTCGTCGATCTGCTCAAGGCCGCCGACCAGGCCTGCTACGTGGCCAAGGATCAGGGGCGTAACCGATACCACATCTACCACGAGGAGGACCGGCTTTTGCGCCAGCGCAGCGCGGAACTCCAGGCCGTGGCCGACGTCAATTCAGCCATTGCCGAGAACCGGTTCGAGTTGCATGTGCAGCACATCATCGACCTGCACGACGACAGCGCCCCGCCCGGCCACGAAATCCTGCTGCGCATGCGCAATCGCCTGGGTCGGCTGATTCCCCCGGGCGAGTTCATTCTCGGTGCCGAACGATACAACCGCATGCTCGAACTTGACCGCTGGGTGGTCGACCATGCGCTGCAACATATCGGTCACCTCTCGCGCGAAGGCCTGTCGCCCCCGGGCCACTGGTACTCCATCAACCTGTCCGGCGCCACGGTCGACGACGCCGGCTTCGGCGAATTCGTCTGCCACGCCCTCAAGCGGCACGAAGTCGATCCGGCCCGGATCTGTTTCGAAATCACCGAAAGCGCGGCGATCACGCATCATCGTAGCGCCCAGCGTTTCTTTCACTCGGTGCGGGCAATGGGCTGCCGGGTCATGCTCGACGATTTCGGCAGCGGCCTGTCCTCGTTCGCCTACCTCAAGATGCTGCCGATCGACTTCATCAAGCTCGACGGCTCGCTGATCCACGATCTCGCCCGATCCGATTTCAGCCAGGCCGTGGTATGCGCCATTCACGACGTCGCCCGGGCGCTGGAAATCCCCCTGGTCGCCGAACACGTCGAAACCGGCGATGAACTCGAGCAGCTACGTGCCATCGGCGTCGAGTATGCTCAGGGTTTCCTGTTGCACAAACCCGAACCGTGGTTTAGCTACCCGAAAGCACCGAACAACTGATCTCGCCGTCCCGCCCGACGGCCTCGAAGCGAACCTTTCAACTCACGCACGGTCGATTGCTCGTCGCCGACACCACCTGACAACGCTAAAACCAATCCATGAAATCGCCCACCAAGTTCCTTTTCCCCATAGCTGCCCTCGTGCTGTTGATCGGTGCTCCGAGCGCGCAGGCAAACACCTTGTCATTCGACCCCGGCGAGACAGAGGTCGTCGGTAAAATTCAGCACGAGCACGCCCGCCGCAGCGACACATTGATGGACATCGCACGCTGGCTGGGCATGGGATACCGCGAGATCCGGCGCGCCAATCCGGATGTCGACCTGTGGATTCCCGGGGAAGGTACCCGGGTCCTGATCCCGTCACAATTCGTATTGCCGGAAGGCCCGCGCGAAGGCCTTATCGTCAACCGCGCGGAGAAGCGACTGTATTACTTCCATACCGATGTCGACAGCGGCGAGCTCGCGGTGACCACCTATCCCATCGGCATCGGCAAGGCGGGCCGGGAAACCCCGATCGGCGAAGCCACCGTCATTCAGCGGCTGGAGAACCCTGCCTGGTATCCCACTGACGGGGTCCGCGCCGACTATCGAACGCGTGGCATCGAACTGCCGCGGATGGTACCGCCCGGGCCGGAAAACCCGCTCGGCCGCTACGCGCTGATTCTCGACATGAACGGCTACCTGATTCACGGCACGCATCGTCCCGACGGCGTCGGCATGCGCGTCAGCCAGGGCTGCGTGCGCTTGTACCCGGAACACATCGAACGACTGGTCTTCGACGTGCCCATCGGCACGCCGGTGGCCATGGTCGATCAGCCGGTCAAGGCCGGCTTTCGTGACGGGAGGCTGTTCCTTGAGATCCACCCCGGACACGACGACAGCGTACCCGAGATGGCGGAAGTCAGAAAAGTCGTGGAAAGGGCCTGGCAGCGCAACCGGGATCGGCTCGACGAGGCGGTTGACTGGCAACTGGTGGAAGAAGCCTGGCGCAACGCCGACGGCGTGCCCAGGATCATCAGTGCCCCATCAAGTTCCTGAAAGCGGGCCCACGTCAACGACCATCGGCTACGTGTCAAGGAGCCTCCACCCCCGTTTCGAACATTCAAATTTCGATCATTCGAATTTGTTTGGAATTTGGTGCTTGGTGCTTGGAATTTCCGAATTTCATTGCCCGTAACAAAACGGCGGCCCATAAAGGGCCGCCGCAGTCCGTCTGGTTTGAGACGGTCTTACTTTTCCTGCATGCGCTCGAGCGCACGGTCCAGCTTTTCATGCGCCTCATCACAGCAACGCTGCGATGCATCGGCCGCCTGCTGGGCGGCACGGGCCGCTTGCATGGCCTCGCGCGCGGCATCGGCCGCTTCCTGGGCCGCCTGACGGGCCTGTTCGGCCGTCTCGTTGGCCTGCTGGGCCTGCTGCTCGGCACGCTCGACCTGCGCGGTGCTCGCGCAACCGGCCATCAGTGCGATAACAGCAGCCACCATCAACAGTCTCAAACTCGAAATCACGTTCTTGTTCACCATATTTCACTCCATCGGGTCAGGGTTGTTATGTGTGCTTCCGATCAGCATCCGGCACCGGCACCGCCGGCAGTCCGGGTCAGGACCGGCTGAAACCGGCTCACGCCCTCCCCCCAGCGGGCACAGAGCCGCTTGCTGCCATATCTTACAGCAGTTTTCACAAATGTGCCGCGGGCGGCTCGTCGTTTTCCTCGTCCTGCTCCTCCGCTTCCACGGAATCGGCATCTTCACCCTCCGCCTCGTCGCCGGCCGGCGGCTCGTCTTCGGAGCGGCGCTCGCGCGAATCGATCAACCCGCGCAGTAATTGCCTGCCGGCACCTTCCGCTTCTCGCCGGCGCTCGGCTTTCTCATCGCGTTCTTCCCCTTCTTCCGATGGCGGCTCTTCGGACCGTGGGCGGTCAAGGCGTTCAAGCACACGCCGCCCCACTTCATCGCGCACGGCGCGTTCGGCAATTCCGGCCAGGTCGACACTGACCACCGGCGCGGTCAGCGGCCCGGCAATGGCGAGCGGAATGATGCCGCCGGTTGCCGAACGCAAGCGCGAGGGCAGGCGCTCGAGCAGGCTTTCTCCCAGTTCGAGTTGAACACGGTAATCGACCTGGTCGGCAGCGAAGTCGATCCGGCCGGTGCCGCGGGCACCGAAACCGGCCGCGGCAAGATCCAGGTCCGGCAGGGTGATCACGCCGTCCTCGGCCCGCAGGCTGCCGCTGAGTGAGCGAAACGGGGTTTCGCCGCTGAAGGCCTGGCGCACGTTGCCCAGGCTGGCAACGGTGAGTTCCTGCTCGATGAGTGCTTCCAGGTCGACGCCGCGTACCGCGCCGTCGCTGAGCAGGAACTGGCCGCTGCCGTCGAGTGAAGCGAGCATCTCACCCGGGCTCAGTCCCCGGAAACGAATATCGAGTGACAGGTCGCCACTGCCGGCCACCGGCGCGTGTTCGCTGAACAGCCCGGCAATCTGTTCGACCAGCACACCGGACAGGCGTGGCTGGAGGTGGACGGCCGGCGGCACCTCGTTGAAATCGACCTCGGCACGGCCCTCGAAGCCACCGCCGAACAACCGGGCGTCGAGCGGATCGAGCCGCAGCACGCCGTTAACCAGATGGCTGCCGGCGCGAACCTGGGTCAAGAGCAGGCCCTCGGCGAGGATGAGCTCGTCCAGGCGCAGATCAACCTGAAAGTCGACCATCGCCAGCGGCGCAAAATCAGGCGCTTCACCGTTGGCAGCCGGCTGCTCGTCTTCACCCCCCAGGGCCGCCAGCGCCTGCAGGTCCAGACGCTCGCCGCTAACGTCCAGACGCCCCCTGACCGGATCAGCCAACGCCAACTCGCCGCTCAGGTCCAGGCGCTGGCCGTCGAGACGAAACTCGGCACCGGGCATGACCACGCGCACCGGATCGTCAAGCGTCAGCGACAGCGGTTCGGTCAGCGCCAGCCCCACCTCCAGGTCGGCCACGTCCAGGCGCAGGTCCAGGCGCGACATGTCGACCGATACGATGTCATCGGAAAGATCGATCTGCATATCGCCCTCGGCACGGGCCCGCGCCTCGGCCGCCGGCAATCCCAGGCTGGCCCGCCAGGCACTGAGGTCGATCCGGGACAGATTGGCGGCCACGCGCAGGGTGCCGGTGAGATCGAGGTTTTCGATCACGGTTTCGCCGTCGTCCACCACGCGCCCGCGCAGGGCGATGTCGATGTCACGATCGGCCGCGAAAGTCGCCATATCGAAGGACTCCACGACAATCTCGCGGCGCGTGTCTTCGGCCAGATCGAGCATCACCACCGAAACCGAGCGCAGGCCCACCGCACCGGTCTGCAGCATCGAGAGATCGGGCTCACCGGGGACGTCCGGGTCGGGGTCGTCGGCAAACAAGCCTTCCAGGTTGGTGCGACCCTGCCGATCAGTCACCAGGGTGAAAATGGCCTGCTCGAAATCGATGGCGCCGATCTCGAGTTCACCGCGAATCAGCGGCCAGACACGCACGGCGGCGCGGGCCACCCCGATATCGGCCAAGGGCGGCGCCTGCTCGAAATCGGACGGATTGCCGACCGAGGCATCGCGGATCTCGAACGCCAGCCACGGAAACAGGCGCAGCTCCATGGGTCCGTCCAGGCGCACTTCGCGACCGATCTGGTCAGAGGCCCGCTCGGCGATCTGCTCACGGTAGTTGTCGGGGTCGATGAACAGGACCGCGGCAACGGCGGCCAGGACGACCACCACGACCAGGGCGATCAGGACAAACAGGATTCGACGCAACATCGGCTAAGCCTCCGGGCAATGACTGCCCGGCAAGCTTATCAGAGCACGGGCCGATCAAGCACCGAAACCGCCAGCCCCGTCACCGTCTTTCGTCTTCCGT
>SKZJ01000223.1 GCA_007127425.1 Wenzhouxiangella sp. | reverse complement strand
AGGCCTTGGACGATTCCAGCCGGGCGGCGTTGGCACTTGGGCCGAAGCAGGCCAGGCCGGCATCGGTGAAGCGGTCGACCATGCCGGCGGCCAGCGGCGCTTCCGGCCCGACGATGGTCAGATCGATCCCTTCGGCTTTTGCCAGCTTGAGCAGGCCCTCGATATCGTCGGCCGCGATGTCCACGTTCTCGATCCGGTCTTCACGTGCCGTGCCGGCATTGCCGGGTGCGACCAGCACCTGCTCGACACCCTTCGATTGGGCCGCCTTCCAGGCCAGCGCATGCTCACGGCCTCCACCGCCGACAACGAGGATTTTCATTGGGCTTTCTTTCGGAATTGAGTCTGCTTTCATTGTACCGCGGGCACTGCTCGCCTGGAGCCTGCGCTCAGGCGATAAAACGAGAAAACGGGAATCGTAAAACGGGTGAGATCACCAGCCAGCATTACTCGCGGTGGACAATTCGCGGGCGTTGCCATTGGCCAAGGCTGGGCGTCGAAACCACTGTGCCTTTCCCCGATTAACGTTTTACGTTTCCCGTTTTCTACGTTTCAGGCCACGTCAGTGCCTGAAATGCCGCCTTCCGGACAGGTCAAATTTACAAATTCGAAGCACCAAATCCGAAACAAATTCGAATGACCAAAATTCGAATGCTCCAAACAGCGACGGGTTGGTCAGGCCCGTGCCGCTTGGGAATCGTGGTGTTTCGTTTCTGTCATTGAGTTTTTTAAAAATTGGGAATTGTTTCGGATTTGGTGCTTGTGATTTCGAATTTCGACCCGGCCCCGCCGGATCGTTCATTCAGTGTCGGAAGTGCCGCCTTCCTGTAAACACCATGGCGATGCCATGCTTGTTGCAGGCGTCGATGACTTCCTGGTCGCGCATCGAGCCGCCGGGTTGGATGACGGCGCGGATGCCGCGTTCGGCCGCGGTTTCGATGCTGTCGGAGAACGGGAAGAAGGCATCGGAAGCCATCACCGCGCCGTCCAGCGACAGGCCGGCATCCTCGGCCTTGAGTGCTGCAAAACGGGCCGAGTCGATGCGGCTCATCTGGCCGGCACCGACGCCGATGGTGGCGCGTGCCTTCGCATAGACAATGGCGTTGGAGCGCACCAGGCCGACGGCGGCCCAGGCGAAACGCAGGTCGGCCATTTCCTGGTCATTGGGCGCACGTTCGGTGACGACCTTGAGTTCGGCCTCGTCGAGCCGCAAGTCGTCGGCCTGCTGCACCAGCCAGCCGCCGTCGATGGCGCGCAGTTCAACGGGGTGTGATCCGCTGTCGGTCGGGGTTAGGATGCGCACATTGGGTTTGGCCGCGAACGCTTCGCGGGCGTCATCGGTCAGGGTCGGGGCGATCAGCACCTCCATGAAGCGTTCCAGCATGGCCCGGGCCAGTTCGCCGTCAACCTCGCGGTTCACAGCAATGATGCCGCCGAAGGCCGAGGTGGGATCGCAGGCCAGTGCACGGGCGAAGGCCTCGCCGACCGACTCGCCCTGGGCCGCACCGCACGGGTTGGTGTGCTTGATGATGACGCAGGCCGGGGCCTGGTCGCCCAGTGCATGGACGCCGCGCCAGGCGGCGTCGGCATCGAGCAGGTTGTTGTAGGACAGCGGCTTGCCTTGCAGTGGTTGACAGCCGGCCAGGCCGGTCGCCTGGCGGCCGCGTTCCCGGTACAGGCCGGCCGCCTGGTGTGGATTCTCGCCGTAGCGAAGTTCGCGTTCGCGGTCCAGCGCCAGGTTGAACACCGGCGGCAGGGCGTTCTCGTCGGCCTGTTGTGCCAGCCACTGGCTGATCTGGCCGTCGTAGGCCGCCGTGTGAGCAAAGGCCCTGATCGCCAATTCGCGCCGGAACTGGAGGTCCGGGCCGGCGGGCAGGCGCTCGACCAGCCCGGCATAGTCGGCCGGATCACAGACGACTGTGACGTGCTCGTGGTTCTTTGCTGCCGCGCGCAGCATGGCCGGTCCGCCGATGTCGATCTGCTCGACGGCGTCGGCTAGGGTGCAATCGGGGCGGGCCACGGTCGCGGCAAATGGATACAGGTTGACCACGACGAGGTCGATGCGCTCGATGCCGTGCTCGGCCATGACCTCATCGTCTTCTCCCCGGCGGCCGAGAATGCCGCCATGGATCGTCGGCTGGAGGGTCTTGACCCGGCCGCCCATGATTTCCGGAAATCCGGTAAACGAGGAAACTTCGGTCACGTCGAGGCCGGCCTCGCTCAATACGCGGGCGCTGCCGCCGGTCGACAGCAGGCAGAAGCCGGCCTCGAAAAGCGCCCGGCCGAGTTCGGCCAGACCGGTCTTGTCGGAAACGCTGAGCAATGCCCAGCGCCGGTCGGGATTCTGCATGGTTACTGTTCCAGCTGGTAGCGCTTGATCCGACTGCGCAGGGTGGTGCGGGTCACCCCGAGGATGGCGGCGGCGCGTGACTGATTGCCCCCGGCATGTTCGAGGACAGTGGCAATCAACGGCTTTTCGACCGCCTGCATGATCAGGGCGTGCAGGTTGTCCGGATCGATGTCGCCCATGTCGTCGAGATACTGCCGGACGACATTCCGGACGAACTCATCGAGACAAGGTTCCTGTTTGCCAGGGCTTGATGACAAGGCGGTTCCCTCGAACTGGCTGCAAGATGAACGTGAAAGATTCGCGATGGATCACCCGTGCCGTCCACGCTCGCGTGGGCCGCGCTGCCGGGATGAACTCGGGACCGCATAAGATAGCACAGGCCGGTTGCCCGTTGCGCGGTATGGGGTCAGTAGAAACGAATCCGGAAGCCGGAGGGCTCCGTCGCGCCGACGACGAACTCCATGACCAGGGGAATAATGGTACCCGGTGCCATGCCGTCGTCGATGCGGCGTTCATCGTGCAGGTATTGGCCGGGCTCGAGGCGCCGCACTCCGAGCAACTGCTGACTGGCGTCGTAGAAGCGCACTTCCAGCACCGGCCAGTCGATCATGAACTGGCCGGTGTTGCGCAGGTTGGCGCTGACCACCATGGCATCGTCGAGGCTGGGGTGACGATGCATGTCGCGCGAGATGATCTGGATGACCTCGTTCGGGTTGACCCTTTCGTCGATGCTGCCGCTGCCGGCCAGACGCGCCAGCGGTGAACCGGGGGTCTGCCACAGCACCCAGGTCTGGACCAGCAGCAATACCAGCAGCACCGCGCTGACCGTCGGCCACAGCAGGCTCGGCGCGTGCCAGGTGTCTTCCTTGGGCAGTGCGGTTCCGGGGTCGTCGAATTCCGCCGGTTCGGGTGCTTCCGGTTCCTCGACAAGAACCGGTAGTTCGGTCTGGATCAGCTCGGCATGCTCGAGCAGCGGTGGCATGCCGCCGCCCCGGATCGGCTCGGCATGTTCCGTCGGAGACTCGTCGAACAGGTGTGAGAGTGTGTTGAAGGTCTTGCCGCAATTGCCGCAACGGACCACGCCGGAGGCTTCGGCCAGCAGGGCTGCAGTCAGTTCGTAACCGGCCTGGCAGCCGGGACAGCGTGTATGCATTGCCGGCGTCCCGTCAGCTCTCCGGGCCGCGGCCCATCAGTTCACGGAAACGCTCGACATCGGACTGGTGGCGGGCGCGGATATGTTCTTCTCGTTCATCGAGCGCGGCCCGGTCGGCGCGCAGGCGCCGGAGTTCGGTACGAACTTCCTCGATCGAGTGCTGCAACTGGGCCGGCACCGGGCGCCCCTCATCGGTGTGCTCGGCGGCCTGCGCCAGGAGCCGCTCGAAACGATGTTCGACCTGGTCGAGTGCAACGCGTATCGAGGCACGCTGACTGTTCAGTGCAACCAGTTCCATTTCCATGGTCCGGCTGATGGATTGTTCGCTGTTGTGCGTGACCAGCAGCATGCGGTCGCGGGCTTCCGCACTGCGCTGTTGCTCGGCGAGCTCGCGGTTGCGCTCGCGCTGGGCGCGCCGCTCGGCCAGTTCGTCGGACGTGGGTGCGGGCTCGATACGCTCACGCACGACGCCGTCGCGGCCCAGTACCTCGTAACCGCGATTGGTGTGTTCGGGCGGGACCGAGTGCCCGTAGTGGACTTCACCGTCCTCGTCAACCCAGCGGAAGACGGTCTGCGCGTGGGCGCACATGACGCCCGAGAGCAGGATCGCGGCCAGCAGGATACGGCATGAGTTCGACATGATTCGGTCAGGCCCCGTAGCGTGATTGATACTCGGCCATCGCGGCCCTGTGTTGCGCCAGGTCGTCGTGCTCGTCGAGCCAGGTGACCAGATCCTTCAGGGAGGCGATGGTAATGACCTCCAGCCCGGATGCTCGCACTGCCGACACGGCTGAACGGTTGTCTTTGCCGCGTTCCTGGCGATCCAGGGCGATGGCCACTCCGCATGCTTGGGCACCGGCACGTTCGATCAGTTCCACCGACTCACGGATCGACGTGCCGGCCGAGATGACGTCGTCGACGATCAGCACCCGCCCGGACAGCTCGGCACCGACGACCTCGCCACCTTCGCCGTGGGCCTTGGCCTCCTTGCGGTTGAAGGCAAAATCGACGTTGCGATCGTGGTCCCGGTACAGGCTGATGGCGATCGCTGCCGCCAGCGGAATGCCCTTGTAGGCAGGGCCGAACAGCATGTCGAAATCGTGGCCGGAAGCGACGATGGCCTCGGCGTAGCAGCGTGCCAGTCCGTCCAGCCCGGCACCGTCGTTGAATGCACCGGCGTTGAAGAAATACGGGCTTTGTCGGCCCGATTTCAGGGTGAAGCTGCCGAAGCGCAGCGCCCGGAGATCGAGGGCCAGGCCGATAAATCGTTGGGTCCACGGCGACATCATGGGTGCCATTCTAGCGGTTTTTGCTACAAGTCAAGTGTTGCCTGCGCCCATGGCATACTCTGGAGTCATCGAGGTGGCCTCCCCAGTGGTTTGAGCGATGGACAGTACCCAGGAAACCCGAGAAGCGGTGTTCCAGGCGCGTGGTCTGACCAAGGTGTATCGCATGGGCGAGGTCGAGATCCATGCCCTGCGCGGTGTCGACCTGTCGTTGTATGCCGGCGAGCTGTTGGTGATGCTCGGCGCATCGGGTTCGGGCAAGTCCACCCTTCTCAATATCATGGGCGGGCTTGATGCGGCCACCGAGGGCGAACTGGTCTATCGCGACCAGGATCTCAGCCGTGCCTCCGATCGCGCACTGACCCGATTCCGACGCGACCATGTCGGCTTCGTGTTCCAGTTCTACAACATGATCCCCAGCCTGACCGCGCGCGAGAACGTGGCCATCGTCACCGAAATCGCGCGCAACCCGATGCGGCCGGAAGAGGCGCTGGAACTGGTCGGGCTGGCCGATCGCATGGATCATTTTCCCTCGCAGTTGTCCGGTGGAGAGCAGCAGCGCGTCGCCATTGCGCGTGCCGTGGCCAAGCGCCCGGCGGTGCTGATGTGCGACGAGCCGACCGGCGCGCTGGACTCGAAGACCGGCATTCGCGTGCTGCAGGTCATCGAGCACATCAACGAGGAACTGGGCACGACTACCGCGGTGATCACCCACAACGAGGTCATCGGCCGAATGGCCGATCGCGTTATCCGGCTCAAGGACGGCCGGGTCGACGAAGAGCACCGCAATGACAAGCGTGCCGACCCGGCCGATCTGAACTGGTAGCGCCATGATTGCCACGCTGCATCGCAAGCTGATTCGCGACCTGGCCGGCATGAAGGGTCAGATCGCGGCCATCGCGGTGGTCATGGCCGCCGGCGTCATGACGCTGATTCTGTCGGTGACCTCGCTCGACAGCATTCGCCTGTCGAAGGACCAGTTCTATGCCGACTACCAGTTCGCCGACCTGTTTGCCACGCTGACCCGGGCACCCGATACCCTGGCCGAGCGACTCGGCGAGATCGACGGCATCAACCTGGTCGAGACCCGGGTGGTCGCACCGGTGCGACTGGAAGTGCCCGACTACGCCGACCCGGTGCGCGGCCATATCCTGTCCATCCCCGACGGCCGCCAACCCCTGCTCAACCGACTCTACCTGGCCGCCGGCAGTCTGCCCGAGTCGGGGCGCTCCGACCAGGTGGTGGTCAGCCAACCCTTCGCCGAGGCCCACGACCTGGCCATCGGCGACGAGCTGCGCGTCATCATCCGGGGCCGTTATGAGCGGCTGCGTGTCAGCGGGGTGGCGCTGTCGTCCGAGTTCGTCTACCAGGTCGCGCCGACCGACCTGCTGCCCGACTACGAGCGCTATGCGGTCATGTGGATGAACCGTCGCGCGCTCGGCAATGCCTTCGGCATGGACGGCGCTTTCAACAGTGTGATCGCCAGCGTCCAGGCCGGCGCCGACAAGCGCGACGTGATCGATCGCATCGATCGCCTGCTTGCCCCCTATGGCGGGATCGGTGCGCATGATCGAGAGGATCTCATGTCGCACCGCATGCTGATCGAGGAGATCGGCCAGCTCGAGATCATGAGTATTGTCCTGCCGGCGATCTTCATGGGGGTGTCGGCCTTCCTGCTCAGCGTGCTGATGGGCCGCATCGTCACCACGCAGCGTCAGCAGATCGCGGTGATCAAGGCCTTCGGCTATTCCGACGGCGATCTGGCCGTGCACTACGCCCTGCTCACCGGCATGATCGTTGTCGT
>SKZJ01000173.1 GCA_007127425.1 Wenzhouxiangella sp. | reverse complement strand
GTGGAGTCAGCGTGAACGCCAAGATCGATACAACCTGGAAAAGCCTGACCGGTGCCGCTGTCGACCTGCGCCATGCGCTGCATCGCCAGCCCGAACTGGCCTGGCAGGAAGAGCAGACGGCCGCCACCATCCGCTCCCGGCTGGACGATCTCGGCATTCGCTGGCGCGCCTGCGCGGGCACGGGAACGGTTGGCGTGCTGGCGGCTGACCGGCCGGGCCGGCATGTGGCGCTGCGTGCCGATATTGACGCACTCCCCATCCACGAGGAATCCGGGGTCGAGTGGGCATCGACGCGGCCGGGTTACATGCATGCCTGCGGCCACGATGGTCATGCGGCGACCCTGTTCGCCGCGGCGGCCTGGCTCAAGCGCCACGAGGCTGAACTTCCCGGCCCGGTCAGCCTGCTGTTTCAACCGGCCGAGGAGGGCGGTCATGGTGCCAAACGCATGATCGAGGACGGCGCGTTGGAAGACATCGACGCCATCTTCGGCTGGCATAACTGGCCGACCATTCCCTACGGCAAGGCGGTCTGTCCCGACGGCGCGGTGATGGCCGGCAACGGCACCTTCGAGATCGAGGTGAAGGGGCAGGGCGGTCATTCCAGCCAGCCCGAGGCCTGCCGCGACCCGGTACTGGCCGGCTCGGCCATTGTCGTTGCCCTGCAGCAACTGGTCAGCCGGCGCCTGTCGCCGCAGTACGCTACCGTGTTGTCGGTGACCTCGTTCGAGGCACCCAGTGCGGTCACCGTCATTCCCGATACCGCACGACTGTCGGGCAGTTTCCGCCTGGGCAATAGCGGTACACGCAAGCCGCTGTCGGAATTGATCACCGAGGTGGCCGAATACACGGCCCGGGCGCATGGTGTGGCGTGTGACGTGACGATCCATCCGCGCTACGACGCGACCGTCAACCATCCGGCCGAGGCGGCCCGGTATCGCCAGGCACTCGTGGCCGAGCTGGGTGATGCCGTCATCGACCGCGAGTTGCCGCTACCGATCATGGCCTCTGAGGATTTCAGCTACTACCTCAAGGAAATTCCCGGCGCCTTCGCCCTGATCGGCGCCGATGACGGGAACGATCACCATCATCCCTGTCACAGCGCAATGTATGACTTCAACGACCGGCTGATTGCACCCGTGGCCGCGGTCTATGCCCGACTGGCCGGTGCCCCGGCGCCGTCCTGACGACCTGATACCTGCAAGGAGGAAACAGATGCAGATCTTTGAACAATGGGAATCCGATATCCGTGGCTACTGCCGCCTGTATCCGACGGTATTCAAGTCGGCCTCCAATGCCCGCCAGGTCGACGAGGCAGGGAAGTCCTACATCGACTTTTTCGCCGGCGCCGGTGTGCTCAACTTCGGCCATAACAACGAGCGCATGAAGCGCGCCATGATCGAGTTTCTCGAGCGTGACGGTGTGGCCCACAGCCTGGATATGTATACCGACGTCAAACGTGACTTCATCGCGAAATTCGTCGACACCATCGTCAAGCCTCGCGGCTGGAACCACAAGCTGCAGTTCATGGGGCCGACCGGTACCAATGCCGTCGAGACCGCGTTGAAGCTGGCGCGCAAGGTCACCGGCCGAACCAATATGGTGGCCTACAGCCACGGCTTTCACGGCATGACGCTGGGTTCGCTGGCGCTGACCGCCAACAGCTACTTTCGCAATGCCGCCGGCGTGCCGCTGGAACACGTCATCCGGCAGCCTTTCGGTGGTGACGAACGCCCGCTCGAGCAGTGCCTGGCCGAGGTCGAGAGCCTGCGCGAGATGTTCGCCGATTCTTCCTCCGGCCTGGAATTGCCGGCGGCTTTCGTCATCGAGCCCATCCAGGCCGAGGGTGGCGTGCACGTGGCTCACCCGGAATGGCTCAAGGCGGTCGAGAAACTGGCGCGCGATCTCGAGGCACTGGTCATCCTTGACGACATCCAGGCCGGCTGTGGAAGGACCGGCAGTTATTTCAGTTTCGACGGACTCGGCCTGGATCCCGATATCATCACCCTGGCCAAGGGGATCGGCGGGTTCGGTACGCCGCTGGCGATGAACCTGGTCAAGCCGGAGTATGACAAGCACTGGCAACCGGGCGAGCATACCGGCACCTTCCGTGGGCAGGGGTTGTCCTTCGTGGCCGGTGTCGAGGCACTGAAGTACTTCGATGACGACAACTTGATGGACCAGACGCGCAAGAACGGTGAGGTTATGCGCCAGCGCCTGGATGCCCTCTGTGAGCGTCATGCCGGCCAGGGCTTCTCGGTGCGCGGCAAGGGCATGATGCAGGGGCTGGATGTGGGCAATGGCGAACTGGCCAAACGCACCGCCGCGCGTGCTTTCGAGACGGGGCTGCTCATTGGCGCCTGCGGTACCGGCGGACGGGTGCTCAAGCTGATCCCGCCGCTCACCATTGCCGAGGCCGATCTGAACGAAGGTCTGGATCTGCTCGAGGCTGCCATCGACCAGGGTGTGGAGAAAGCCGCATGAGACAGCGCGACGACATGACCTTCCCGTTCGAGGAATACGAGCGCAGGATCGGTGAACTCAGGCAGCGCATGGCCGAGCGCCAGCTCGATGCGGTGGTCATCACCGACCCGGAAAACCTGATGTACCTGACCGACTACCAGACCACCGGGTATTCCTTCTTCCAGGCCCTGGTCGTGCCGCTGGAAGACGACTCCTTCATGATTACCCGGGCGCTGGAGGAATCCAATGTCCATGCGCGCACCTGGGTAGACAAGACCCGTCCCTATCCCGACACCGGCGATGCGATCCAGATGCTGGTCGAGAGCTTGCGCGAGTTCGGCCTCAGCGGCAAGGACATCGGCTACGAGCGCAACAGCTATTTCTTCCCGGCCTATCACCAGGACAGCATTCACACGACCTTCCTGGCCGGGCGGCTGCTCGACTGTTTCGGCATCGTCGAGGAAGGGCGAATCTGCAAGTCCAAGGCCGAGATCGAGGTCATGAAAAAGGCCTCACAGGCCACCGAGTGCGGCATGCGCGCCGGGCTGGAAGCGGTCGCTGCCGGGGTGACCGAGAATGATATCGGCGCGGCGATCTCCGATGCCATGTTCCGCGCCGGGGGTGAACCGCCGGCGGTCATGCCCTATGTGACCTCCGGGCCACGCACCATGATCGGGCATGCCACCTGGGAAGGACGCACCGTGCAGCCGGGTGAGCATGTCTTCCTGGAGGTTGCCGGTTGTTATCGCCGCTACCACACGGCCATGATGCGAACCGTGGTGCTGGGCGACCTGTCGCCGTCGATGAAGCATGCCCAGGAGCGCATGAAGCATGCCCTGCAGGAACTCAAGAGCGTGATTCGTCCCGGCATGACGGTTTCGGATGCCGACAACCTGGTGCGCAAGATCATCACCGACAACGAGGTCGGCGCGCGACTGATCACCCGCTCGGGCTATTCCATCGGCATCGCTTTCCCGCCGAGCTGGGACGAGGGCTATATCATCAGTCTCAAGCAGGGCGACTCGCGTGTGCTCAAGGAAGGCATGGCCTTCCATATCATTCCCTGGATGTGGGGCGTGGATGGCAACAAGACAGTGGGAATCTCTGACACCATTTACATCACCAAGGACGGTTGTCAATCGTTCTTCCAGCTCGAGGAGGATTTCACCGTCAAGCCCGAGTACGCGCTCAGGGAACTGCCCCTGGCTGATGACAAGGCGCGAGAGATCAAGCGACGGGCGGCAGGTCAGTCCGGCTCCGACAAGTCACATCTGGCGGCCGAAGCCAAGCCCTGAATTTCATTATCCAACGTGGAGTTTTTCAAACCCATGCTCAAGGCGATCAACCCGACGACGGGTCAGTTGTTGCACGAAGTCGAACCGGCCTCCGAGCGGCAAGTCGAGTCCATCCTGTCGAACGCCGAGTCGGCCTATCGTGATTGGCGGCTGACCTCGTTTGCTGATCGCGCCCAGGTGCTGCGCGACGTTGCCGCGCTGATGCGCGATGATGTCGAGCGACTGGCGCTGTTGATGACCGAGGAAATGGGCAAGCCGATCCGCGAGGCGCGTGGCGAAGTGCAAAAGGCGGCCTGGTGTGCCGAACACTATGCCGAACATGCCGAACGCTACCTGAAGACCGAGGTGCTGGAATCGGATGCCACATCGAGCTACGTGCAGTATCTGCCGCTGGGGGTGATTCTCGGCATCCTGCCCTGGAATGCCCCGTTCTGGCTGGCCTTCCGCTTCGGCGCGCCGACACTGATGGCCGGCAATACCTGCCTCATGAAGCACGACCCGCACGTGCCCGCCTGTGCCGAGGCCATCGGCAAGCTGTTCGAGCGCGTCGATGCGCCCGAAGGCATCTTCCAGAACCTGCCTATCGAAACCGACAAGGTCGAAGCCGTGATCCGCGACGATCGTGTCCAGGCGGTTTCGTTTACCGGCTCGGAAAAGGCCGGCGGGATCGTTGCGTCGACCGCGGCTTCCGAGATCAAGCATTCGGTGCTGGAACTGGGCGGCTCCGACCCGGCTATCGTGCTGGCCGATGCCGACCTGGAAAAGGCCGCCGATACCATCACGCTCTCGCGCATCATCAATGCCGGTCAGAGTTGCATCGCCGCCAAGCGCATTATTGTCGAGGCTTCGGTCTACGATCGCATGGTCGACCTGCTGGAAAAGAAGCTCGGCGCACTCCGACTGGGCGACCCGCGTAAGGAGGATACGGATGTCGGACCGATTGCGCGCGAGGATCTGCGCGACGGCCTGCATCGCCAGGTGGCCCGAACCGTCGAGGACGGTGCGCGCTGCCTGCTCGGTGGGGAATTGCCCGAGGGCGACGGTTTCTTCTATCCCGTCACCCTGCTTGCCGATGTCACCTCCGACATGACGGCGGCCCGCGAGGAAACCTTCGGGCCGGTTGCCGTGGTCATGAAGGCGGCCAGCACGGATGATGCGCTGGCCATGGCCAACAATTCACGCTACGGCCTGGCCGCGGCCGTGTGGACCGACGCTAGTCGCGGTGAGGAGATGGCAGCGAAGATCGAGACCGGCCAGGTGGCCATCAACGGCATCGTCAAGACCGACCCACGCTTGCCTTCGGGGGGCATCAAGCGTTCCGGCATCGGCCGCGAGCTGGGGCCGCACGGGATTCGCGAGTTCGTCAACGCCCAGCAGGTCTGGATTGGTCCATTAAAGGGTTAGGAATATCGCTTTATGAATCATCCACAGATGAACACGGATGAACACAGATAAATGCGAATGCAAAGAATAAAAAGAGTAGTGAAAATGTGATCGTACTTGTTGTTTTTGTGAAAGTGTAGTTGTTGTAAATAAGGAGCGATCAATCTGCTGGCTTGCGAGTGCGCCTGAAGGCAGTGGAGGTGTTTCTTTTATTCGTGTTTATCTGTGTTCATCTGTGGACATTTAAAAAATCCCTTCTTTCATCAACCAGATGACTCGAGTGCCTGGCTGAGCAACCGGTCGCGCAGGCGGCGGTGGAAGGGGCGTTCGCCGAACCAGATATTGAAGTATTCGGCGCCTCGGCCCTGGTCGGCGCATTCTTCCAGCAACTCGCCGTTGCGGTAGAGCGCCAGGCGGGTGTCGGGTTCGTAGACCACGTCGAATTGTTCGCCGCTTTCGGCATCGACGTAGGCGTTGGCCAGGCAGGCCAGTTCGGCGGGCAGGTCGTCGCGTGAGCCGAGATCGAGGTTGTCCACCAGGGTGTCGTTGGCGCTGTCGATCAGGTCTTGCCCTTTCATGTCGCGGGCCAGTTCCAGCGAGAACTGCTTGGGCACGGACTCGAGGATGCGCTCGGCGTCGGCGCAGTCGGCCAGGTGCAGGGTGGCCGTGCCGACGTTGAACAGGCCGGCGATGCGCAGCTGGACTTCGGCACATTGCTGCAGGTCGGCACGGTTGCCGCCGTGGGCGCCGATCGCCCAGAGCAACATCAGGAAGAATATGAGGCGTCGGGTGTCCATTACATGCGTTTGCGCGCCTGGCGCACGGCAAAGCCCACGAAGGGCAGGTGGGCGTAGAGGGCATGCCCGCTGTCCCAGAAGTCCTGGTGCAGAACCGCGCGACCCTCGGCATCGAAGCGCAGGTGGGTCATGCCGATGGAGTGCGAATGAATGTTCCGGCCGGCCGCGCGGGTCTTGAACTCCATGGTCCAGCGAACGTAGACGTCATTGCCGTCTCGAACCACATGCTCAATGTCGACACGGCTTTCCTCCAGTGCTGCACCGGTTCGCACCATGTAGGCGACGACATCGTCTCGGGTATGCAGGATGTGCAATGTGTCATTGAAATATACCTGTGGTGCGTAGAGCGCTTCAAATCGCTGGGCCCGGTCCTCGGCGGTCAGGTCGGAAAAGGCGAACCTGAAGCGCGCCAGGCCCTGATCGACCTGCCTGTCGTCGCCGGAAAATCGCTCGATGGCCTGTTCGTATTCGCTCACGGTCGTCGCATCCATCACTTCACTCCTTGCCAGGCAACCCACGGTCATGGCGGTGACCAGAAGGGCGGCGGCCATTGTCCTGATGACTGTGATTCTTTTCATGAGCGCAATTGTCCGCCCGCCAGCGTCAACTGCCGGTGAACAGTTCTTCACCCGCGGTTCACTGCACGCGACTTGTAATAGCG
>SKZJ01000012.1 GCA_007127425.1 Wenzhouxiangella sp. | reverse complement strand
TGCGTGCCGTCGGCGACCACCTGCCCCTGGTCGAGAACAAGGATACGGTCGGCCCGTCGAACCGTGGCAAGACGATGGGCAATGACCACGACGGTGCGGTCCCGACTGACCTCATTGAGGGCTTCCTGGACGAGGCGTTCACTCTCGGCATCGAGGCTGGCCGTGGCCTCGTCGAGCAACAATAACGGCGGTTGCTTGATCAGGGCGCGGGCAATGGCAATGCGCTGGCGCTGCCCGCCGGACAGTCGCATGCCCTTCTCGCCAAGGAAGGTGTCGTAGCTTTCGGGCCAGCGCACGATGAACTCCTCGGCATGGGCGGCACGCGCAGCACGCTGGATCTCGTCTTCTTTCGATGTTTCGATGCCATAGGCGATATTGTCGGCAGCCGACCCCGAAAACACCACGACATCCTGGGGCACCAGGCCAAGCGTGCGGCGCAGAGCGATGAGATCGAGCTCGCGGACATCGATTCCGCCGATCTCCACGCGCCCCTGATCGGGATCGTAGAAGCGCAACAGCAACTGGAACAGTGTGGACTTGCCGGCGCCCGAGGGGCCGACGATGGCGACCGTCTCCCCGGCCTCGATGGAGAAGCTGAGGTCTCGAAGCACGGGTTCGTCCGGCCGGACCGGGTAGGCAAAGCGCACGTTCTCAAAGCGCATCGACAGCGGCTCATCGGGCAAGGTGCGTGGATGATCCGGCCCCTGTATCGCCGAGCGGGTTTCCAGCAGTTCGGCGATGCGCTCCATGGCACCGGCGGCGCGCTGAAGCTGACTCCAGATCTCGCTCAGGCTGGCGGTGGATCCGGCGGCAATGGCGGCATACATCACGAACTGACCGAGCTGGCCGGGACTCATGTCGCCGGTCAGCACCAGGCGGGCGCCCAGCCACAGCACGAAGGTCACGGCACCGAAGGTCATCAGGATGATGAGCACGATCAGCAGCGTACTGGCACGGATGCGGTTGCGAGCGGCCAGGAAGGCGTCTTCCACGGCCCGGCCGAACCGTACCGCCTCGCGCTCTTCCTGTGCGAAGGCCTGCACGGTCTGTACGGCATTGATGGATTCATCGCCCAGTGCACTGAAATCGGCAACCCTGTCCTGCGCGCTGCGCGAGAGCTTTCTCACCCAGCGGCCGATCAGCACCACCGGCACCACGATGACGGCAATCAGCAGCCCGATGACACCGGCCAGGCTGGGGGCAGTCAGCGTCAGCGCGACAGCGCTGGCCACGAGCATGAGCAGGTTGCGGATACCGAACGATACCGTCGAGCCGACCAGTGTCTCGACCAGTGTCGTATCGGTATTCAGGCGCGACAACACCTCGCCGGTACGGGTGATGGCGAAGAACTCCGGGCTCATCGCCAGCACACGCTGGTAGACGCTCTTGCGAACATCGGCGACCACCCGCTGCCCGAGCCAGCTGACCCAGTAGAAACGCAGGCCGCCGCCGATCGCCATCGTGGCCGCGGCTGCGAACAGCAGCCAGAACCAGCGGTTGATGTGGGCAAGGTCGTCAGCCATGAAGCCGCGATCGATGACCTGGCCGACGGCGACGGGAATGGCCAGCGCTCCGGCCGCGGACATGAGCAGAAAGATCGCTGCCAGGGAAATCTGCAAGCGATAGCGCGTGATGAACGGCCTGAGTGCGCGCAGTGAACCGAGCTGGCGGCTGACCGGCCGTGTGTTGGCATCGGGGGAATTCATGGCACTAGTTTACGGGAACGCGGGCTTGCCGGTGCCGTACCCAACCACCCCAGGTGAACAGCACGAGCGCCAGCCAGATGCAGGCAAAGGTCATCGCGTGATCGCGAGTGAAGGGCTCACCGAAAACGAACACCGCGAGAACGAAGGTCATGCTTGGCGCGAGATACTGCATCAGCCCGACGGTTCCCAGTTGCAGTCGTCTGACGGCGGCGGCGAACAGCACCAGCGGCACCAGCGTGATCAGGCCGGTTCCGGCCAGCAGGGTGGCTTCGCCGGCCTCGGCGATGTCGAACTGCAGGCGTTCGCCCTGTGCCAGCCACCACAACCAGGCCAGTGCCAAGGGTGCAACCAATAGCGTTTCCCAGAACAACCCGACCATGGGGCCGACATCGGTCTTCTTTCGCACCACGCCGTAGAGGGCAAAGCTCACCGCAAGCGCGAGTGCCAGCCAGGGGAACTGGCCGACCCGGACCGTCATGTACAAGGTGCCGGCGGCAGCGATCAGGACTGCCAGCAGCCTCAGCCCATTGAGGGTTTCGCGGAAGAACAGCATGCCGAACAGGACACTGACCAGGGGATTGATGAAGTAGCCGAGACTGGTCGACAAGACCTGATCGGAATTGATGGCATAGACGAAGACCAGCCAGTTGCTCGCGATCAGGATGCCGCTGATCGTCAGTGCCGCCAGGGTGCGTCGGGCAATGCGGACATGCAGCACCACACCGCGACCATGCCGGACCGCGAGGAACAACCCCAGCAGGACGACCGACCACAACACCCGGTGCGCGATAATCTCGTCGGCACCGACATGCCCCAGCAACTTGAAGTACAGCGGCGCCAGGCCCCAGATGCAGAAGGCCCCCAGGCCGGCAAACAGCCCGAGTCGCGTCTCGTGTTCGGCGCTCACTAAAACCCGTCGTTTCCGGATCCGTTCTCGGGCGCCCGGCGAGAGTCCGGAACCAGCCGGTCCGAAAGCTCAAGTTGATCGATTGATCCGGCCAGGCCGATCTCGCGGCCATCCTCGAGCCGCACCAGGCGACCGCCGATACTGCCCGCCTCCAGCGCCACCGACAACCACCCCAGCAACTCGCCACCGGGGAGGGTCAGACCAAGCTCGGGGACGTCAAACACCCCAGGCGAATACATGAAGTTTCCAGCAATCCGATCAAAGCCAACCCGATCATCGGAATCCATCATCCAACTGCCATCCCACAATTCGAATTGTCCCTCGGCCAGGCGCCCCGCGCCCGTTTGCGGGGGGCTGCGCAGCCAGGTCCAGCGCACCTGCCCGGTTCCCTCCAGCACCGGCGGCAACCCGAATGCCGCAAGCAGTGTGCCGGCATCATCCACGGAAAGCTCCATGTCCAGGCCGCCTTCTACCGGTTCCTGGAGCAGCTCCCAGCCACCCTGCCCCGACAGGACACCGCCGGGCATCATCCCCGCCAACGCTTCCACCAGCAACTGCCCATCGCGTCCGGCCAGGTGAAAGCTCACGCCCTCGATATTCACCCCCTGCACCTGCAGCTCACCGACACGGGCCTCGATGTCAGCATCGATGCCCCGAGCGAGAGGCAGGAGTTGTTCTTCGAGCAGCCCCGCACCGATTGCACCATCACCGATTGCCAGATGATCGGTATGAGCAAGCAGCTGCAGGTAACCCCGTTCACGGCCGATGTAGCTGCCTTCGATCGAAACTTGCTCACCGCCAACCTGCAGTCTGCCGTCCCCCAGTTCCAGCTCAAATAGCGGCGCCGAAGACATGGAAACATGGCCGAACAGTTGCACCGGCAGGCCGCTCCCGGCCAGATTGCCGCTGAGGCGCATGTTGGAAAGGCGCACGGGCCTCTCACGGGTCGACGGCACCATAAGCAGCCCCTCGACTTCCATCATCGAAAGCAGGGGCGGGTCGCCCAGGTTGCCCCGAAAACGAAACTCCAGCGCTTCATCAAACGCAAACCGATCAAACTCCACCAGGTCGATATGCACTGCGCGACTCCGACCCACGTTCATGTCGTTGATTACCACGCGGATGTCTTCCAGGCGCATCTCGCGGGTTGAAAGCAGTTCGGCTCCTCGTCGAATCTCGGCGTCCGGCGAGCGCACCAGCCCGTCAACCGAACTGCGCCCCATCTCGTCGGTGTACAGGTTGACGGTCGCCCCGCTCAAGCGCACCTCGCGTGGCGTCAGGCTGCCCCGAATCAGCGGCAACAATCGCACGGACATGGACAGTTCATCCGCGTTGAGGAAACGGGGGCCGTCGAAACCGTCCGGAGCGGCCACGACCACATCCTCGGCATGAATTCGTGGCCGGGGCATCAAACGCAGGGAAAGGGATCCTCGAATCTCGACCTTTCGACCGGACTGGGCACTCAGGTGCGAGGAAACGATGGATTTCAGGCGTTCCTCGTCAAGGTAAATGACCGCCGAACCCCACAATCCCAGGAAAATGATGGCCAGACTGGCCAGCAGAATAAGACTGCGGCGCATGGAAAACTCCCCGGACAGGCGTAAAGGGTCATTCTAGCTTAATGGGTTCGTTGGCTGGTTGGCTGGCGAGTTCGCGCGTTAGACGAGCTTGGACCAACCCCCACCGGCGGGGGGGTCATGCCTCGTCCAGCATGCGTTCCGGCCTTCGACCTGCACGCATCCTACAGGTGCCATTCTCTAAAAGAAAAAACCCGGCACAATGGCCGGGCTTTCCTGAACCTCCGGATAAAACCGGAAAATTATTCAGCCGCTTCCATGCCGGGGGCATCGGGGCGGTCGACCAGTTCGACGTAGGCCATGGGCGCATTGTCGCCGGCGCGGAAACCGCACTTGAGAATGCGCAGGTAGCCACCCGGACGCTCACTGTAGCGTGGGCCCAGTTCCGAAAACAGTTTACCGACCGCTTCTCGATCCCGCAGGCGGTTAAACGCCAGGCGGCGGGCGGAGACGCTGTCTTCCTTGGCCAGGGTGATCAGAGGCTCGGCCACGCGACGCAGCTCCTTGGCCTTGGGTAACGTGGTCTTGATGAGCTCGTGCTCGATCAGACTGGCGGTCATGTTACGGAACATGGCACGGCGGTGCGGAGAGTTCCGGTTGAGTTTACGGCCTGCTTTGCGATGACGCATTGTTCTACTCCTCAGTGCTCGGCACGCGCCAACGAGGGCGGCGGCCAGTTTTCCAGTCGGGTACCCAGCGACAGGTCATGGGTCGCCAGCACTGTCTTGATTTCAGTCAGCGATTTTTTGCCGAGGTTCGGGGTCTTGAGCAACTCGGTTTCGGTGCGCTGCACGAGATCGCCCACATACTGGATATGCTCGGCCTTGAGACAGTTGGCCGAACGTACCGTCAGTTCCAGGTCGTCGATGGGTCGAAGCAGGATCGGGTCGAAGGTCTCGGTGGCACCCTCTTCCTCGTCCTTTTCGCGAGCAACGAACTCGACAAACACGGACATCTGGTCCACCAGAATACCGGCGGCCAACTTGACCGCGTCCTCGCAGCTCATGGTGCCGTTGGTTTCAATATCGAGCACCAGCTTGTCCAGGTCGGTTCGCTGTCCGACACGGGCACTGTCAACGCTGTAGGCCACGCGGTGAACCGGGCAATAAGAAGCGTCGAGCTGCAGTCGACCGATCGTGCGCGTCTCTTCTTCGGTGAATTTCAGCGCTGTCGCCGGTTCGTAACCCACACCGCGGGTCACCTTCAGCTGCATCCGCAAGTCCATGTTCTTGGTCAGGTTGCAAATGACAAGATCGGGATTGACGATCTCGATATCGTGGTCGAGCTGGATGTCGCCGGCAGTGACAGGACCCTTCTTGCTCTTCGAGAGGGTCAGCGTCGCCTCTTCGCGGTGGTGCATGCGAACGGCCACTTCCTTGAGGTTCAGCAGGACCTCGACGATATCTTCCTGGAGGCCTTCAATGGCGGTATATTCGTGCAACACGCCATCGATTTCGACCTCGGTAATGGCACTACCGGGAATGGACGACAGCAGGATACGGCGCAGCGCGTTGCCGAGCGTATGCCCGAACCCGCGTTCGAGCGGCTCAAGCGTAATGCGTGCGCGCCGCGGGGAGATCTCATCAACGATGAGACCCTTCGGCCGGAGCATCTTGCCGACAAGTTCGCTTATCTGGCCTGACATGGATGAATGCCTCTCCAAAAATTCGGATTTATGAAACGGTTGCCCGGGTAAGCGGGCTTGATTACTTCGAGTAGAGCTCGACGATCAGGCTTTCGTTGATGTCCGGCGGCAGATCGTCGCGATCCGGCGCTGCCTTGAACACGCCTTCCAACTTCTCGGAGTCCACGTCGATCCAGCCCGGCACGAGATCAAGCTCGCGTGACACGGTGATCGCTTCCTGGATACGAAGTTGCTTGCGCGCCTTTTCCCGAATGGAAATGCGATCATCCGGACGAATCTGGTAGGAGGGAATATTGACCACCTTCCCGTTGACCTCGACCGACTTGTGGCTCACCAGCTGGCGAGCCTGGGCGCGTGTCACGGCAAAACCCATGCGGTACACCACGTTGTCGAGGCGGCTTTCGAGCAGCTGAAGCAACACTTCACCGGTCGCGCCTTTCTGGCGGGCCGCTTCCTTGTAGTAATTGCGAAACTGCCGCTCCAGCACACCGTACATGCGCCTGACCTTCTGCTTTTCACGCAGCTGCAGGGCATAATCGGACAGTCGCTGACGCCGGCTGTCACCATGCTGACCCGGGGGCTGGTTGAGCTTGCACTTCGATTCCAGCCCGCGCGCCGGGCTCTTGAGATTGAGGTCCACACCCTCGCGTCGTGCGAGTTTGCAGGTCGGTCCGGTATATCTAGCCATATCTGATTAAGTCCGCTCTTGTGCCTTACACGCGACGTTTCTTGGGAGGACGGCAGCCGTTGTGCGGGATCGGCGTCACGTCG
>SKZJ01000128.1 GCA_007127425.1 Wenzhouxiangella sp. | reverse complement strand
GCCGCAGCGGCACAGCGCAATTCGCCCTGATAGTCAGCCAGAAATCGCATCGTGTTGATGTCGCCCGCGCAGGCCAGGCGCGCCACGCGGCGTTCGGCCTCGCCAACCGCAACGCCGAGATAGTCGGCGATGCGCTGCCTGGCTTCCCCGGAACTGACTGAACAGCCGGCCGGCACCGCCTCGCCGCTCAGCAAGGCTTCGGCAAAAGCCCGGCAGCCAGGCTGGCCGCAGGCGCCGCAATTGATTCCCGGCAGCAGCGAGACCAGCTTTTCCAGTCGCTTGTCTTCATCGACTCGCAGGAAGCGTCCGGCGAGCAGCAAGCTTCCGGACAACAGGACGGCCAGTACCGCCAAGGTCAGACCGGCTGCCAGAGCGCCGCTCATCGGCCGCCTGAACTCGCGCTTGATCCGGCGCCGGACACAGCGGCCCTCGCGTCTTGTGGTGGCTTTCTTGCTGCAATGTCGATGAACAAGCGCCTACACCTCATTTTTGTGTCGATGACTGTCGGGTCGGGAGTTGTCTGTTCACGCAAGCCCGATCACGCCAGCGCCCGTCACCCGGGCATTCGTGCTACCCATCATTAGCCAAGCCTACCTCTTATCAGACACCCAACGTATTGACCTCGCTCAATGTTGTTCGATGTCACGCTTGCACTGAGGCAAGACGCCCGGTAACGGCGCGTTATGACGTCTTCCGGGTCATTTTCCTTCGGGGCTCATTAGCCATGTCTTCCACATGGCGTGACTACTGGGCGAGGTAAGCTACTGTTCGGAACGCTTTCGACGTGAGCGAAGGAAAGTGAAATGACCGACGAGATCGAGCCGGAATTCTCCCGGATCGTGCCACCCGACGATGACCGCCGTCGCCTGGTTTGTGATCGCTGCGGGCATGTCCAATACGAGAATCCCAAGGTTGTGGTCGGCAGCGTGGTTGAACACGACAACCGAATCCTCTTGTGTCGCCGTGCCATTGACCCGCGCGACGGCTTCTGGACGCTGCCGGCCGGCTACCTGGAGCTGGGCGAAAGCCCCGAGGAAGGGGCCCGGCGCGAGGCGCGTGAGGAGGCTTGCGCCGAACTCGACATCGACCGGCTGCTGGCCACCTATTCGATTACCCGCATCAGCCAGGTCCAGCTGATTTACCGGGCCACGCTGGCCACCCCCGGGTATTCAGCCGGCCCGGAGTCCCGGGAAGTCGACTTGTTCCGGTGGGAGGACATCCCCTGGAACGACCTGGCCTTTCCGTCGGTGCACTGGGCGCTGCACCACTTCCGCTCGGTCCGGGGCGAGTTGGCCTTCGCGCCGTTTGCCCGGTCCGACCTCGAACCCGACGGGCTATAGCCACACCGCCCCGACCGGGGTTTCGGGACCATACCGATGGGCCACCTGGGCCTGGAACAGTTCGGCAGTGGCCAGGGCGTCGGTCAGCGCATGATGCGCGCCATAGTGAGGCAGGTTGTAGCGCTCCCGGCAGGCGGCCAGGCGCAGCGAAATCGGCTTTCGCCCCAGCCAGCGATCGATCACGCCCGGCTTGCGACGGGGGTGGGCTCGGGCCTCGATGGCCATAGTGTCGATGACCGGAAAGACCAGTCCCTCGCCCAGTCGACTGCGGCACACGGCATCCAGGAAACGGCGCTCGATGGCCCGGTAGTGAACCACCATGACCTTGCCGGCCAGCGCTTCCAGCAACGGTTCCAGCACGTCGGCGATATCGGGTGCTGCGGCCATTTCCGAATGGGTAATGTGATGGATGACGATGGATTGGGCATCGGGCTCGCGGCGTGGCTGAACGACCCGGTAGACCGACTCCCGGCAGACGATGCGCTTGAGCGAGAACGGCACCAGGCCCAGGCTGACGACGCTGTCCCGTTCCGGATCCAGGCCGGTGGTCTCCAGGTCCAGCGCCACCAGCGGTGTATCACGTAGCGCGCAATCGGCTTCGACACAGCCACGGTCATAGAACGCCCGCAGCATCGGCGAGCACACCAACTCGGCCTGTCGCGCCATGATCGCCGCCCAGTCACGTGACGGGCCGTTGTCACTTCGCGAGCGCAGCTCGAACATCAGCCAACCACTCAGCCAGCACCCGGCCGGTAGCGGAATTTCAGGAACTTCTGCGCGTTGCTCAGCACCTTGAAGGCATCCTTGAGGGTGCGGCGCTCCAGGTTCGACAGGGTCTCGGGGTCGATGTTGTTGTTGGGGGTATCGCCGGCCTCGATGGCTGCGGCCTGGTGGCGTGCGCGCACCACGGAGATGAACTCCAGCGCATCGCACAGATCGGCCGTCATGCTGGCGGTCAGGAAGCCGGCGGCGACAATATCGTCGAGCCGCCGGAAGGAGTTCTGGGCCGTCGAGGCGGCAGCCAGCGCGTGCACGCGAATCACGTCGACCAGCGGCCCGGATCCACGGCGCTTGAGGTTGATGGAGTTCTCGTGCCGCCCGCCCTTCTCCAGCACGAAATCGCGGAAGAAGCCCAGCGGTGGTGTGCGGTTCTGGGCATTGCGCGCCAGGCAGCCCAGGAAGTGCGGCGAGCGGCTGGCCTTTTCGGCGATGAATGACTGGAGCTCGCCGGCAAAAACCGTCTTGCCGTGAACGCCGTCGAGGTCGAAAAAGATCGAGCTGTGCAGCAGGGTCTCGGGCTTCGGCCGCCCGATCCAGTTCGAGAACTTCTCCTTCCACACCGACAGCGGCTGGCGCCACTGCCGGTTGGTCGCCATGACGTCTCCCTTGCAGTAGGTATAGCCCAGCCGGGCCAGGCCATCGGACACGAAGCGGGCCAGTTCCAGGAAATACGCGTCGTGCGCTGCCGGGTCGAACGCATCGTCGAGCACCATGGCGTTGTCCTGGTCGGTAACGATGAACTGCTCGTCGCGGGCCATGGAACCCAGGGCAAGGTAGCAATACGGCACCGGCGGCGGACCGAGCGCCTCTTCGCCCAGTTCGAGCAGGCGTTGCTTGAAGGCGCGGCCGATGCCGGCCATGGCGCTGCCGATCATGTGCGAGTTGGCGTCCTCCCTGACCAGGCGCACGAAACAGGCACGCACATCGCTAACCAGCGACTCCAGCCCCTCGATGCTGTTGCGGTACTGGATGTTGCGCACCACGAACAGGCTGGACTGGGACTCGTGACCGGCGATGTCGGATAGATCAATGAGTCCGACCAGGCGGCCCCGGTCGAGCACTGGCAAATGATGCACCTTGTCCCGGAGCATGACCATCAGCGCCTCGAACAGGAACTGGTCGCGCTCGATCGTGACCAGCCCGGTGGACATGACCTCGCTGACCGGGGTTTCGAACGACATCGCTTCGGCCACCACCCGGCGCCTGAGATCGCTGTCGGTCAGCACGCCGACCAGGTCCCCGGACAGAACGTCCTCGCCGGGTTCGCCGGCCACCACGATGACCGACGACATGTCTTCCCGGCTCATCAATTCGGCGGCCTGCTGCACCCGCGCGGAATCGGCAATCACCACCGGATGCAGACTGACCAGGTGATCGACCCGCGTGGTCAGCAGCAGGTTGTCGCCAAGCCTTGCCGCTGCCGTCTGACGCAGGCGGGTGCGGTCTTCGACCTCGACAAAGTCGGCGAAAGTCTCCACCTGTTCGAACAGTTCGTGGAACAACGCGCCGGGAATGAAATAGACGAGCGTATCTTCCTGTGCCGTGACCGGGAAACGGGCACGGCCATTGCCCATCAGGGCCAGTTGTCCGAAGATCTCACCTTCGCCCAGCCGGTTGTAGAGTTCGCCATCGCGACGAAACATCTCGACCGCACCGGAACGGATATAGCCGAGATCGTTGACCTCGTCACCGAACTCCAGCAGGGTCACGCCGGCCTTGAAATAGCCGACCTCGATCTCGCCGGCAACCCGGTCCAGCCACTGGTCGGGCAACTGGTCGAACGGCGGATGCCGCTTCAGGTGATCGCGAATCTCGAGCTGCTCGACTTCCATGCCCTGCTCCTTGGCGTGGTCGGCACTAACGTGCGCCAGCTACCACGGTAAAGCATCGAGATCGACGTTGCCTCCGGTGAGGATGATGCCGACCCGCTGCCCGCCGACATCGAGGTCATTCTCGGCAAGCGCGGCCAGCGGCACGGCGCAGGAAGGCTCGATGACGATCTTCATTCGTTCCCATACCGCACGCATGTCGCGAACGATAGCTTGTTCGGAAACGGTCACGATGTCATCGACATGCTCGCGAATGATGGCGAAGTTCATCGGCCCCAGGGTGGTGCGCAAACCGTCGGCCACGGTTTGCTCGGGCGATGCCGGTTCCAGTTTCCCGGACCGGAACGACCGGGCGGCATCGTCGGCATTGCGCGGCTCGGCACCGATGACGCGAATGCCCGGCGCAAGATGCCGCGCGGCGATCGCGGTACCACTGAGCAGGCCGCCGCCACCAACCGGCGCCATGATCACGTCCAGATCCGGGATGTCCTCCAGCAATTCCTTCGCCGCCGTGCCCTGGCCGGCGATGATGCCGGGATGGTTGTAGGGGGGAATGAACACGTAACCGTGCTGGTCGACCAGGTCGGCCACCGCGGCATCGCGCGTCTGTGTTCCCGGCGCACAGAAGACCACTTCTCCGCCGTACTCGCGCACCGCCTCCACCTTGACCCGGGCGGAGTTGTCCGGCATGACCACCACGGCCCCGTAACCGTTGAGACGGGCGGCCAGCGCCACGGCCTGGCCGTGGTTGCCGGAGGAATGGGTGATGATGCCGCGCCCACCCTCTTCGGCCGACAACGCCGCGATCGCGTTGCAGGCGCCACGAAACTTGAATGCGCCGACCCGCTGGAAGTTCTCGCATTTGAAAAACAGTTCCGCGCCGACGCGGCGATTGAAATGACGCGAGGTCAGCACCGGTGTGCGGTGGGCCAGGCCGGCAATGCGTTGTTCCGCCTGCTCGATATCGGTCCAGGTGGGCAAGATCAGATCAGAGGACATCACGATTCCTGTTGGTGACGGCGGTTCATTCTCTCTGCAAGCTCGTCAAGGCGCCAGCTTGCGCTTCAGGGCGCGTGCCATCGGCCTGGGCATGTTGGGCAGCGATCGCAGCAGCCATGGCAGGATGCGGCGCTTGGTGCGATTGAGCGATTCGGGGATGACCGCTTCGATCAGGTGCGGGCCGGGTTGCTCGAACGCGTACTCCATGGCCTTGCAGAAGTCCTCGGCGGACTCGGTGCGTACGGCATGCACGCCCATGCCCTGGGCCATGCGGGCAAAGTCCAGGCGGGGGCCGGTCAGATCGAGCTGGGCGCGCGCCTTGGGCCCGCCGCTGTCGCGAGCGCCGACGCGCTCGAGTTCGACATTGAGAATCGAGTAGGCGGCATTGGCGAACACCACCACGGTGATGTCGAGCTTCTCGCGCGCCATGGTCCACAGGGCCTGGTTGGTATACATGGCCGAACCGTCGCCGACCAGGGCCAGTACCGGGCGGTCCGGACAGGCGACGGCCGCGCCGACGGCGTTGGGCAGGCTCTGGCCGATGGCCCCGCCGGTGAGCGTGATGAGATCATGAGCCGGCGCACCCGCGGTCATCACCGGCAGCATCAGTCCCGACGTATTGGCCTCGTCGACGATGATGGCGTTGTCGGGCAGCAGATGGCCGACGGCCTTGCAGACTTTCTCGGCCGTCAACTTGCCGCGCGGGCGGCCCGGGCGGCTGGCTTTCTGCAGCGCGGGCTCGGCGCCGTCGGCGCCGATCGCGCGCGCCAGTTTTTCCAGGCTGGCCGCAGCGTCCTGCGCGGGGGTGGCCAGCGTGTGGACCTGGCAGTGGTCAGGAACGAGCTCGCTGGGCTTGCCGGGGTAGGCAAAGAACGAGACCGGCGCCTTGGCGTCGACCAGCACCAGGTGGTCGAATTCAGACAATTGCAGGGTGGCCAGTTCGGCCAGGTAGGCGATACGCTCGACCGGCGGCCGGCCGGCGCCGCGTTCCAGACGGGTCGGAAAGACCTCGGAGAACACCTTCACCCCGCTGTGAGCGGCAATGCGGGCCGCCTCCAGCAGGGCCGGTTCGCGCAGGGCGCGGCCGCCCAGCAATAGCGCGGTCTTGCCGCCACCGCGGATCGCCTCGGCGATTGAGTCGACAACTTCGTCGTCGGCCATTTCGGGTTTCTTTGATGCTGGCAATGCGGCGGGCTCACCGCCCTCGCCCCAGGACACATCGGCCGGCAGAATCAGGGTGGCGACCCGGCCCGGCGGGCCGACGGCCGCGGCGATGGCGTCGACCGCATCGCGGCACAGGTCTTTTGTTTTCTGCGAACTGCGAACGAATTCCGGCGACACATTGCGCGCGACGGTTTCGATGTCGGACTGAAGCTGGGCGTCGAGCGGCTGGTGATAAGTGGCATGATCGCCGACGATGTTAACCACCGGTACCTTGCCCTTGCGCGCGTTGTGCAGATTGGCCAGGCCGTTGCCCAGGCCGCAGCCCAGATGCAACAGCACAGCAGCGGGCTTGTCGGCCATGCGCGCATAGCCGTCGGCCGCGCCGGTGGCGACCCCCTCGAACAGCCCCAGCACGGCACGCATGCGCGGCTCGTCGTCGAGTGCGGCGACAAAGTGCATCTCGCTGGTGCCGGGGTTGGTGAAACAGACGGTGACGCCGGCATCGGCCAGCGTCTTCATCAATGCTTGGGCGCCG
>SKZJ01000075.1 GCA_007127425.1 Wenzhouxiangella sp. | reverse complement strand
TTTGGTGCTTCAACCTCTGGTTGTATAGGTGTTTCAACCGGAGGTTGTCTTACAGTCGAAGCTGCAATTTGAGGCGGGGTTGCTCCTGCGGTCGGACCAGGTCGGCCAGGGTGTGTCGGTCCAGTTCTTCGTGGAAGCGCTTGAGGGCCTGGTCGAGCAAGCCGGGCAGGCGGCAGGCGGGGGTGATCACGCAGCGATTGTCGGGACGGAAGCACTCGACCAGGTTGAAGTCGGTTTCAACTTGCCGAATCAGATATCCGATTCGGATGCTGCCAGGCTGCCGGGCGAGTTCGATGCCGCCGCCGGCACCACGGATGGAGCGCACGTAGCCCAGAGTGGCCAGTTGGTGGACCACCTTCATGAGGTGATTGCGGCTGATGCCATAGGCCTCGGCAATCTGCTGGATAGTGGCCCGTTCGGGATCGATCAGGGCCAGGTAGATCAGTACGCGCAGCGCCAGGTCGGTATGCAGTGTCAGTCGCATGGTCTTCTCCCAGGGGGCCGGGCTGTCCGCCGGCCCATTAGCCGGGTCGCCCGTCGGCGCGTGGCTGGCTGATGATTGGCCAGTAGGCGATGGTGAAAATGGCGAACGCGGCCATCCAGGCCAGGCCCGCGGCAATCACTGCCGGCCGGTCGGGCAGCAGGGACATGCCCGCGGCCACCCGCAGCACGGCGGCGGCGATGAGCAGCCAGTAGGCCGGGACCAGGGCGCGGGGCAGTTGCAGCGGCCGGCCGGTATGGCCCAGGCACACGCGCGTCATCACGCCGAGAATCAATATCCCCATGGCGCCGGTGCCCAGTGCATGCAGCCAGGCCGAGGGAGTGATGGCATCGATCCAGGGGTACAGACCGAGCAACAGCAGCCCGATGGGAATCCAGGCGTAGCCCAGGTGCAGAATCCACATCAGCGGATCACTGCGCACCTTCCAGCCGGCCCAGCCGAGCAGCCTTGCGCCGTTGGCTGCGGCGGCCAGCAGTGCGACCGCTGACGTCCATGCCATCGGTGCGCCGGTCACCAGCATCAACAGGACGAGCAGCACGGACAGCATGGCGGCCATCTCCACCCCCTTCCACGACCGAACGATATCGGCGTCATGTCCATTCCGGCTCAGCCAGTTGCGCGTGAAGGCCGGCGTGATGCGGCCACCAATGACCACCATCAGCAGCACGACCAGCAGGATGGTGCCGAGCTCAGCACGTTGGGTCAGTCCCGGCAGGTTCTCCCACAGGCCGAGATGAAACAGGAAGTTGACCAGCCAAAGCAAGGTCACTATGCCGACGATGGGCAGGTTGCGGCGATTGCCGGCACCGGCAATGACATGGCAGGCATAGATCGCCACCGCCAGCAGGAAGGACAGGTCGATGGCGGCCACCAGCCAGCCCGGTAGCCAGGCCACCGACCACATGGCCACGCGCCCGGCCAGCCACAGCCCGAACAGCACCATCAGGGGTGGGCCGGAAAGCGGTGCCGCGCCGGTCCAGTTGCACATGGCAGTGAGCAGGAAGCCGGCGATGGCAGCCGCCACCATGCCGAACAGCATCTCGTGGCTGTGCCATTGGAGCGGCGAAATGCCCTCCGGTAGTGGCCAGCCACCGAACCATGCGCCCACCCAGAACCCGACGACGACCACGGCGTAAAGGCCGGTGGCCAGGAAGAAGGGGCGGAAGGGGCTGGCCCACAGGGACGAAGCCCGAGGTTGCCGCAGGCTCATTGATTCAGGTTGCATGGAGTCGACGGTTGATGATCAGCCGGCAGCGAGGGCCGGGTGAGAATGAACGTGGCCACTGCCAGGAAGAACAACGTCAGGCCGGTCAGGATACGGCCATCCAGGCCCAGCACCCACAGCGTGACCCAGCTGAAGGCCAGCAACAGGCAGGCAGTCAGCTTGGCTGCGACGGGAATGGCGCGATGGCGCTGCCAGGCGCGAATGGTGGGGCCGTAGCGCGGATGCCGATACAGCCACCAGCGCAATCGCGGCGAGGACCGCGTCGCCGCCCAGGCCGCCACCAGCAGGAACGGGGTGGTCGGCAGCAGGGGGACCACCACGCCGGCGGCGCCGAAACCCACGCACCCATAGGCCAGCGTCATGTACAGGAACTGGCTGGGTGTACGCCGAACTGCCATCCGGGACTCCCCGCAACTCAAAACATGCAACAAGAATACCTCAATACTTCCCGGGAGGCAATCATTCCCGTTGCTCACCGCGGCCTGGAAACGAGTAAAATACAGACACCGCGTGACCGGAAAAGCGGTCACACGGGCCTTCAAACGAAAGATTGCCGGCTTAGCTCAGTTGGTAGAGCATCTGATTTGTAATCAGAGGGTCGGGAGTTCGAATCTCTCAGCCGGCACCATATTCAGAAGATGCCCCGACGCTGGATGGGGCATGTTCCTGTCCGATGCCCCAATTCGAACTCCCGACAATAAACAATAGAGTTCGAACCGAGCGCCGCAGGCGCGAGCTCGCTGAAGTGCGCAGCACTTCAGGCCGAAGGCCAAGCCTGCTTTGCAGGCGCCGCCATTGTGCGCTGCAAGCGCACAATCGCTGGAGCGACAGCGACAGTCCGAAGGACAAGCCCGCGAAGCGGGCGCAGCCATCTCTCAGCCGGCACTCACTGCCTCGGCATGACCTTACGGGCATCCCGGTGGCGCCACAGTAACGGCATTCACATCGAGGGCGCAAAATTCGCGTCCATTCTTGAATGGAAGTGCCATCATGAGAATTCTGGCATCCCTGGTGATGTTGTTGATGCTGTCCGGTTGCGCCATGATGCGCGGCGGCGTTGCCCTGGAAACCGTGGAGTCGGTCGACCTGGAGCGCTACATGGGCCAGTGGTACGTGATAGCCAATATTCCCTACTTCGGCGAACGCGGCAATGTCGGCGGCTACGCGATTTACCGCTTGCGCGAAGATGGTCGCATCGACGACATATACCGTTACCGGAAAGGCGATTTCGATGCGCCCGAACAGGAACTGGAGGGCGTTGCCTGGGTGGTGGACGAAGAAAGCAACGCCCGCTGGAAGGTGCAGTTCTACTGGCCCATCCGATTCGACTATTTCATCATCGGTCTGGATGACGGCTATCAGTGGAGCGTGGTCGGGCACCCTTCGCGCCGCTATGCCTGGATCATGTCGCGTACTGCTGACATGCCCGAGGCGCGTTACCAGGCCCTGCTTGGCCTGCTCGAGGCCCGGGACTTTGATGCCTCGCAGCTCAGGAAAGTGCCGCAACGCCCTGACCAGGTCGGTGCACCGGGATTTCAGTGATCGACACGTCTTTGCCATCGCTATACTGAACTGAACTCAACGGCTTTGAATGCAGCCCGGCAGACGCCATGACCGAATCCAACTACCTGATCGCTCTCTATGCCCGTTGTACGCGTTGGCCTTTGGGCCGGGCGTTGTTCTCACGCCTGTTCGCACGCAAGGCACCGTACTTCGCCACCATCGGCCCGAGTGTCACGCAGTTGCGGCCCAATTTCTGCGAGGTGCGTTTCGCCAAGCGCCGCAGGGTCGAGAATCATATCGGGACGGTGCACGTCATCGCGATCTGCAATGCCCTGGAAATGGCCATGGGCGGCCTGGCCGAGGCCACCATCCCGAAACACCTGCGCTGGATTCCTCGCGGCATGCAGGTCGAGTACACGGCGAAGGCCGATTCGGATATTCGCGTGACGGCCGAAACGGATCCCGAAGACTGGCAGCCCGGTGACCTGCCGGTCAGGGTCACCGCCTACCGGGCCGACGATACGGTCGTGGTGCAGGGCACCATCATGCTCTACGTCTCGGAGAAGCCGCCCAGGCGCTGATCACGATCCGGTGTCGGGCCTCCAGCTTGCATTCCTGCGCCGCCAGCGCAACACGAAACGTTCCGGATGCAGCGCCTCGGCGATGCCGGTATCAACCGGTGCCGGCTGGCCGCTCAACCGGTCGGCGATCATGTCGGCACACAGCGGGGTGTTGGTGAGTCCGCGGGAGCCGTGCGCGATGTTGAGCCAGATGCCGGCATCGACCCGGTGCGGGTTGTGAGTCGGGTCCGGTAGCGGCCCGAGCAGGGGCAGCTTGTCGACCGACTGGCAACGAAGCCCGGCGTGTCGACCGATCACTTCGATTTCTTCGCCGCCGAGTTCGGCCCAGTGCCCGGGCAGCGCGGCGGCCAGTTCGGACAGATTGGCGTGGTCGTCGGCCGGGTCGATGAGCGGTTCGCCGCGTGCCGGGTCGAAGGTGGCCCCGACGCAATGCACGCCGTCGATGGCCGGGGTCAGGTACCCGGAATGGCAATGCGGCCGGGTCCACTGGCTGGAGGCCTCGGTGGCGCGGCAGAAGGTGACCTGGCCACGCACGACGCGGAGCGGGAGCCATGACAGGCCCGGCAGGTGCTGTGTGCTGCCGGCGGTGCACAGGACGGCAGCATCGCCCTCCAGGGAGGCGCCGTCGCCGAGCCGAACGATCGGGCCGGCGGCGACCGATACAAGCGTTGCGGGCAACGGTTCGATGGCCGGGTGGTCGAGCAACCGGTCGATCCAGGCGGCCGGTTTGAGGTAGCCGGCCCCCTCGAAGCAGACGCTGTGCTCGTCGATTCGTTTCAGCAATGGTTCGGGCCAGGCCCCGCTGTCGATCGCGGCCAGGGTCTTGTTGCGGATGCGTTCGTCGCCCAGGTGCTGGACGACGCCCTCCATGCCCCCCTGGCGCGGGTGGTCGGGAAAATCCAGTCGTTGCAGCCAGCGACGGGCATGCAGGAAAGCGGACTGGTAGAAGCGATTCTGGGGGTGGAGGTGCGCGCTCGCCGTCGCATAGAGTACGGCGGCCAGGTGTTCAGGCGGTTCCTGCGACGATCCGAAAGCCGGGTCGATGACAGTGACCCGCCAGCCACGATCGGCCAGTGCCCGGGCGGTGGTGGCGCCGGCCAGTCCGGCGCCGGCGACGACGGCGTGACCGCGGCGAATCCTGGCCGGCTGCCATGTGCCCGGCCGTCGGCCCACCAGCCGGTGACGCTTGTGGCCGAAGCCTGGTTGGCGCTCGACCTCGAAGCCGGCCTCAGCCAGGGCACGGCGCACGTGTCCGGCAGCAGTGAAGGTGCCGATGGTGGCGCCGGGTCGGGACAGGCCGGCGATGGTTGCGAGGAGGTCGGGATGCCACATCGCCGCGTTGCGTGCCGGTGCAAAGCCGTCGAGAAACCAGGCGTCGACACGCATGTGGAAATGCCTGAGCAGGGTGTGGGCATCGCCCAGCATCAAGGTCAGTTCGATGTTGGTGTCCAGTGTCAGGCGGTGGCACCCCGGTGTGGGTGGCGGGTACGCTTCCAGCAGGCGGTCTGCCAGATCGCCCAGGGCGGGCCATTGTTCGAGGGCCCGGGCCAGGTCGCGACGAACCAGCGGGTGCAATTCGGTCGAGACCAGGTGAAGCCGGGCACTGCGTGGCGCGTGTTGCCTGAATGCCCGTGCTGCCATCAGACAGTTCAGGCCGGTGCCGAAGCCGGTTTCGCCGATGACGAAAATGCCGTCGCCATCGAGCCTCGCAAAGCGATCGGCCAGTGCATTGGCGGTAATGAACACGACCTCGCTCTCTTCCACCCCCTGGCCGGGACTGCAGTAGTGATCGCCGTATTCCGGAGACGTCGGCGTGCCCTCGTCCCATTCGGGCCGGGCGGGATGGATCGGCGGCAGCGTCAGCTTCATGGGGCAGCAGGCCCTTGCAACAGCGGGTCATTGTAGCGGCCGTCTCGCCGGCCGGTTCGGCGGCCGAGGTGATTGGTCATGAAGGGAGCGCCAAAATGTTATATCATATCGTTCCGATCGAACAGTTGATTCTAGTTTCATGGCCGTCGTCTTCAAGTCCAACCAGCAAGCGAAAAGCGGTGCCGCGCTGGACCGTATGGCCATCTGTGTCTCGGCGGCCTGCCTGGCGCAGTGCCTGCTTCTGCCCGTCCTGGTGGTGGTGACACCCCTGGTCTCGGTCGGGTTTCTCGCTGGAGATGTGTTTCACCTGTTCTTGTTGATGGTGATCGTTCCGGTCAGTCTGCTGGCCTTCGCGCTGGGCTACCGCATGCACCGCAACGGCAGCATGCTGGTTCTCGGCGGGATCGGTCTCACGCTGGTGGTGGCCGCCGCCGTGTTCGAGGCAACCATCCTGCACGGGCTGGCCGCTGCTCTGGTGACGTCTGTGGGCGGGCTGTTCCTGATTGCCGGTCACTGGCTTAACCTGCGCCAGCGCCGCCGGGTCTGCCTGCAGCCGCCTCGCTGATTTGCCACCGCCGGTGGCTCTCACCGATCGGGCTCGGCAGCCGGCATCTTTGCTGATAGAATCTGCCAAACTTTCAAGGGACTGGACATGAGCGAGATACCTTCAGATCTGCGCTTTGCGGATAGCCACGAGTGGGTCAGCCAGGAAGAGGACGGGGTCGTCAAAGTCGGCATCAGCGATCACGCCCAGGAACAGCTGGGTGACCTCGTGTTCGTCGAACTGCCCGAGGAAGGGGCGACGTTCGGCAAGGGTGATGCCTGCGCGGTGGTCGAGTCGGTCAAGGCGGCATCCGACATTTACTGCCCGGCCGGTGGTGAAGTGGTCGTCGTCAATCAGGCGCTGGCCGACACCCCGGAGATCATCAACAACGATCCCTACGGCGACGGCTGGCTGTTCTCCATTCGGCTCGACAATGCCGATGAGATCGAGGA
>SKZJ01000156.1 GCA_007127425.1 Wenzhouxiangella sp. | reverse complement strand
TTGAGCTTGCGCGTGGGCACGTGGGTCTCGACGTGGCGTTCAGCGCCCAGGCAAATGCGGCTCATCGCCTCGATCACTTTCACCGGGTGACGGCCGACGGCAGTTTCGGCTGATAGCATCACCGCGTCGGTGCCGTCGATCACGGCATTGGCCACGTCCAGCACTTCGGCGCGGGTGGGAATGGGCGACTCGACCATCGACTGCATCATCTGCGTGGCCGTGATCACCGCCCGGTTCTGGTCCAGCGAAGCGGCGATGATGCGCTTTTGCAAGCCCGGCAACTCCTCGTCACCGATTTCGACGCCCAGGTCGCCGCGTGCGACCAGCACCGCGTCGGACGCGTCGATGATGGATTCGAGGTTCTCGATCGCCTCGGCACGCTCAATCTTGGAGACCAGTGCCGCCTGTCCGCCGGCTTTCTTCATCAGTGCCCGCGCCTGCTCGATATCCTCGGCGTTGCGTGGAAAGGACACGGCCAGGTAATCCGCCTGCCATTCGGCCGCCAGTTCGATGTCGGCGGCATCGGACTCCGACAACCCCGGCACGGACAACCCGCCACCGCGCAGGTTAAGCCCCTTGCGGTCCGACAGCTTGCCGGGGGTGAGCACGGTACAGTGAATCTCGTCGCCCACAACCTTTTCCACCCGCATGGCCATCAGGCCGTCGTCGAGCAACAGTTCGCTGCCCGGCTTGACGTCGTTGACCAACCCCAGGTAGGCCACCCCCACACCGCGCTCGTCGCCGGCCGGCGGGTTCTGGCGTGCATACAAGGTAAAGGGCTGCCCCGGCTCGAGCATCACCGATCCTTCCCTGAATCGGTCGATACGGATTTTCGGCCCCGACAGGTCGGCGAGCACGGCAATGTCGGTATCAAGCTCACGAGCCGCTGCCCGCACCATGCGGATGCGCCGGGCATGGGTGTCGGCGTCGCCATGCGAGAAATTGATTCGCACCACGTCGCAACCGGCGGTGATGAGGCGTTCGAGCACGTCCGGCTCATCGGTGGCCGGACCCAGGGTGGCGACTATCTTGGTTCTTCTGATCATGGCTGTCAGTGTAGCCGCAGCGGAAGCCGCCGCCAATCCGTTGAGCCCCTCAAAGATGCGACAGCGAGCTGTCACCTGACAGTTTTCCGCCCTGTCGCACTTCTGTCATGGCGGGACGCGAGGCAGTCTGCTGAAATTGACCCGCATCGTCACCACGGCAAGTGGCGGCGGCTATCATCTACATTGAAGCAGGGAGAATTCAGCATGAACAGCACGACAGCCCAACGCGGCACCTTCGGTGTGTTGCTGCATGGCATGACCAGCTACTTCGACATCGACGACATCACGATCAAGGTCTGGATCTCTTCGTGGTCGGGGCGCGAGATCGTGCAGGTCGATGACCGAATCGTGTCCGATAAACGCTCGTTTCGTCGACTGACCACCCACCGCTTTGAACACCATGGGCACCAATACACCGTGCGCTTCATTGTCGACAGCATGCTCCACGGCGATATGCGCTGTGAACTGGAGCGCGACGGGAAGGTAATCGACAGCGACGAGTTCTCCATCGATGTCTGGCAGCGCGATCCGCAAACCGGGCGCATCAGCTGGCGGCGTGAACTGCTCAGCTTGCTGAAATGGATGCTTGCCGGAGCCGCTGTGGGGCTTGCGCTGGCCTTCTTTGTCGGTACCGGCAACTGAAAAAGGGGGCAGGTGAAATGCAAATCAACGCTGAGCTCGTACGCAAGCACCGAAAGCGGAAAGGCTGGACTCAGGAGCAACTGGCCGAAACGGCCGACCTGAGCCTGCGAACCATTCAGCGCGTCGAGAACCAGGGCCTGGCTTCCAACGAAACCGTCTCGGCACTGTGTGCCGTACTGGTGATCGAACGCCAGTACCTGCTCTCACCAACTTCTGCCCCTGTGCCTCAGGAGAAACGTTCCGGCGCATTCGCGCACTACGGTGCCTTCATCGTCGGCATCATGCTGGGCGCCGGCGCAACACTGCTCGCAATGAACTGGCTGGGCGGCTGAACTGTCCCGGCCTTGGGGTCTGCGCCGAGCCGATGCCCAGTGGGCCCGGCGAGAGAGACGACTACCTCTCCACTTCGTCGTAACGCTCGAACCAGGCCAGGATGTTATCGATCTTGGCGATGTGGCGCGTGGGCCTGCGGTCGATGCCGTGTGAGGTTTCGGGCAAACGGATCAGGACGGCGTCGACTTCCATCAGTTGCAGTGCCTGGTAGTACTGCTCGGCTTCGGCGATGGGTGTGCGGAAATCGTCCTCGCCGGTCATCAACAGCGTCGGTGTGGTGACGTTGCCGACCAGCGATAGCGGTGAGCGCTGCCAGTAGTGCTCGAACTCCTCCCATGGCTTTCCCGGGAACTGGTGGGTAATCTGATTGAGGTAGGTATCCCCGGTCAGCACCTTGGACACCCAATTGATGACCGGATTGACCGCGGCGGCGGCACGGAAGCGGTCGGTCAGGCCGATGGCGTAGGCAGTGGCGATGCCGCCGGCCGATCCGCCGGTGATGAACAGGCGGTCGGGATCGATGAATCCCTTGTCGACCATGGCGTCAACGCCCGACATGTGGTCGCCGAAATCATCCTCCGATGAGTACTTGTATTCCAGCAACATGCCGAACTCTTCCCCGTAGGACGACGAGCCCCGGTAGTTGTTGTAGAAGACGACGTAGCCCTCGGCGGCGTAGCGCTGCAGCTCGGCCGAGAAATGCGGCCCATAGGCCAGGTGCGGGCCGCCGTGTATTTCAAGAATCAGCGGATAGCGCTTTTCGGGATCGAAATCCGGCGGCGTCAGGTACCAGCCCTGGATTTGCGCACCATCGGTGGATGACTGGTAGCTGATTTCATGGACCTCGGCCAGGTCGCGCTGGTCGAGCAGATTGCGGTTGAGGTCGGTGAGCTGCCGGCCGTTACCGCGACGGTCCACCAGATGAACATCGGCGGGGCGCTGTGCCGTACCCGCGGTGTAGGCAATGGCACCATTGTCGGCGACCGAGAAACTGCCGCTCAGGTAGGGGCGGCCGACGGCCACACCGCCAAGGCCCTCGACCCGGGTAGTGACCCGATCACGCAGATCCACGCGGCCGACCTTGCGCTCGCCGCGGTCATCGTAGCGAAAGTAGATGGAAGAACTGTCGCTAGCCCACACCGGGTCGCTCATCGACCGATCCAGTGCTTCACCAAAAAGGGCCAGGTTGTCGCCATCGACATCAATCACGCCCAGCACCGATTCGGTGTACTGCCGGCCCTGGTGGTCGTCGCGCTCAAAGACAATGCGGCGACCGTCGGGGGCCACCGCCGGCGAGCGGGCGATACCGTCGAGTTCGGTCAGTTGCTCAATCTTGCCAGAGTCCAGCTCGACGCGGTAAAGGTTGGACTGATTGCGCTGGTATTGCCAATTCTCGCTGCGGTTGGCCGAAAACACGATGCCGCTGCCATCGGGCATCCAGGCCAGCCGGCCATTGTGGTCGTAATCCCCGGAGGTGAGCTGGCGTGCCGCGCCACCATCGGCAGACACCACGAAGACATGGTTGAAGCCGGGCTCCAGATAGCCACGCCCGTCCCAGCGATAGACGACGCTGTCGATGACGGTGATCGGCGGCGCCCATTCGGCGCCCTCCGGTTGGGTCGGCGGGCTGGCCAGCGAGGGCTTTTCGGCCGGCACGCGCATGACGAAAGCGATCTGTTCACCGTCTGGCGAGAAGCTGATCGCCGAGGGCGATTCGGTCAGGCTGCTCACCATTGCCGTCTCGCCGCTGTCCATCCAGCGCACGAACAGCTGTGGCTTGCCCGTGCCATCGTCGGCCACGTAGGCCAGCCGCTCGCCGTCGGGCGAAAAACGCGGCGACGAGTAGCTATCACGACCAGACAGCAGCGGTCGATGGTTACCGCCGTCGGCGTCCACCACCCACAGGTTGGTGCGGGTGCGGTCGGTCATGATGTCGTTGATCGAGCGCACGTAGACCACGCGACTGCCGTCGGGCGAGATCTGCACCTCGCTGGCGTATTGCAAGTCAAACAGATCAGTGGAAACGAAACGGCGATCGGCGGCCGCCACCGCGAAAACGGCGAGCAGGGCGGCCAGCGCAGCAAACAGGTGAACACGCAGGTGCATTTGGGGAGACTCCGGTCGATTGGGGCAGACTTGCGCAGTCTAACCCGACCCTGTCGATCCGTTGGCCCGACTCGTTGCTCTCGGTCCTGTACTCTGTCGCTGTTCAATGCAAATGGATCAGTCGATGAGCGACGACAACAACGACTACCAGCCCCCGCGGGTGTGGGAATGGAAGGAAGAGAGCGGCGGACGCTTCGCCAGCATCAACCGCCCGGTGGCCGGCGCCACGCACGAGAAGGATCTGCCGGTCGGCAAACACCCGCACCAGCTCTACTCGCTGGCCACGCCCAACGGCCAGAAAGTGACCGTCCTGTTCGAGGAATTGCTGGCGCTGGGGTTTTCAGACGCTGAATACGATGCCTGGCTGATCGACATCAGCGAAGGTGAGCAGTTCTCCTCCGGCTTCGTCGCCATCAATCCAAACTCAAAGATCCCCGCCATGGTCGATCACTCGCAGCCCGAACCGCTGCGGGTGTTCGAGTCGGGCACCATCCTGCTCTACCTGGCCGAGAAGTTCGATGCCTTCCTGCCCCGCGAGCATGCCGCGCGCACCGAGTGCCTCAACTGGCTGTTCTGGCAAATGGGGGCAGCCCCGTTTCTGGGCGGCGGCTTCGGTCACTTCTATGCCTACGCGCCGAAAAAGATCCGCTACGCCATCGACCGCTACGCCATGGAAGCCAAGCGCCAGCTTGATGTGCTCGACCGCGAACTGGCCGACAAGGCATTCATTGCCGGCGACGACTACACCATCGCCGACATGGCCATCTGGCCCTGGTATGGCCAGATGGCACTGGGCCGGCTCTACGAGGCCGGGGAGTTCCTGCAGGTCGAGTCATACGAGCACCTGTTGCGCTGGGCCCGCACCATCGATGCCCGCCCGGCGGTCCAGCGCGGTCGCATCGTCAATCGCAGCATCGGCAAGCCGGAAAAACAATTGCGCGAACGCCACGAAGCGGCAGATATCGATGGGGTGCTGAAGCGGACCTGAAGTTTCAAAGTGGGAATACCCCGCGATCAATCCTGTCTCGGGAGTATTCCCAGCGCCTGCAGGGACTTGCGTCCCAGCTTCTCCCGCAGGGGTGCCTGCCCGGCTTCAAGCAGGTCGATGTTGAGTGCAAAGGCGACGCGGCCGAACGGACCCTCGAGCCAGCCCACCCACCAGCCTGGCCCCGGCCCGGGCGCGGTTGCCCAGCCGGTCTTGGCATACAGTGTGACGCCGCCGCCCACATCGGTCCCCAACATGGCCCGCAAGGCCTGAAGATGCTTTTCGGCGACGGGCAGTTGGCCGGCAGCCAGGCGCAAAAGGAATCGACACTGCTCAATCGCCGAGATCTCCAGCGGCCCGACCAGCCAGAAGTCGGTCAGTGAGTCACCGGCCTGCCCGGTGCCGTATTCGAAAGATTCCAGATATGCCTCCATATGATCCTGTCCGATGCGCCCGGCTATTTCCTGGTAGACGGGCACATTGGAAGCCTGCATGGCCTCGCCCAGCGTCATGTCGCGCTCCCAGGAGCGAAAGGTTCGAGGCTTGCCATCCCACTCGAAAATTTCATCCGGGCCCGAGACGGCACCTTTCTCCAGCGCGATCAAGGTATGCGGGATCTTGAACGTGCTGGCCGGAGGCAGACGCCGCATCGCCCTTTCGGAGTTGTGACCGCTCATCACCCCATCGGGATGTCGGCAGGAAACAAACGTGCCGTCCACACCAGCCTCCGAAAAGAGTCTTTCGACGCCTCGGTGGTCGTGCCACTGGAACGAAACGGGCCACTCGCCAGCATCGGCGGCACCAGCGAACAGCCACAAGAACACAAACGGCACAGCACTCCCGGGCACAGTCGAACAGTTCAATGGCTTCATGGCGCGGGTCGAAATGGTCTTGCCAGACAAGAGCAGCCATCATACAGCGACACTATGGCTGCCGCACCAGCCGGCGTCAGAACCGTTCGCCCGACTGCCGGAGTGAGCTATCAATCGCAGACCGTGACTTCCAGGACTGTAACCCCGCGCCTTGCCGTGCGTATAAAGGGGTATGAAGCGACGATTCGAGCACTTGGTCGATGAGCACGGCGGCAGACTGCTGCAGTTGGCCAGGCTGATGCTGCGCTCGAGCGCAGAAGCCGAGGACGTGGTGCAGGACAGCCTGATCAAGCTCTGGCGCCACCTTCCCGAGCTCGAAGCCGGTGGCGAACTGGGCTGGCTGATTACCTGTACCCGAAATGCCTGCCTGGACCAGTTACGGGGACGGAACCGTCAGCGTGGGTTTCTGCAGTTGGTGGCCGGCGATAGCAAGCGAGGCGAACAGCCTGACAACCCGCCGGAGCACCAGACCGAAACGGCCGAGCGCGCCCGACGATTACGGAGCACCATCGCCGCAATGCCCGAGCCCGCGCGCTCGCTGCTGATCCTGCGCGATATTCAGGAAATCGATGTCGCCACCGTCGCAAACACCCTTTCGCTGACCAGAAACCAGGTCAAGGTCTACACGTTTCGTGCCCGCCGCGCCTTGCGGCGTCGGCTCGAGGAGGAAGCCAATGAACAGGTCGCCTGACATGTCCCGCGCTGAACTGAACGCCGAGGAGCGGCTGACCACTGCGGATCGCCGGCCGGACGATCCCGAA
>SKZJ01000108.1 GCA_007127425.1 Wenzhouxiangella sp. | reverse complement strand
TCGGGCGCGCGGAAATCCGCGCTGAACAGGGCCTGGTCGACGTCGAGCACGGCCGCCAGCGTGACACCGGGCAGGTGATGGCCCTTGGCCAGCATCTGGGTGCCGACCAGGATGCAGGGCTCGCCGCTGCGTACTTTTTCCAGCAGTGCCTCGAAATCATGACGGCCGGTCATGCTGTCGCGGTCGACGCGATGCACCGGGACGTCATCGAACGTCTGGCGCAACTGGTCTTCGAGGCGCTCGGTGCCCGCACCCAGGGCCAGCAGCTCGGGCGAACCGCACTCGGGACACCGCGGCGGCGCGCGGTGATGGACGCCACAGTGATGGCACTGCAGGCTGGCGTTGGCCTGATGCCAGGTCATGTGAGCGTCGCAACGCTGGCAATCGGCCGACCAGCCGCATTCGGCACACATCAGCACCGGCGCATAGCCGCGGCGATTGCGGTAGATCAGCACCTGCCCGCCCTCATCAAGGTGACGACGCACACTGCGCACCAGTTCCGGATCGAGGCTCGCGGCGCGACCCCGGGCATCGACGATGCGCCAGCGCGGCAGCTTCGCCTCGCCGGCACGTTCGGTCAGCTCAAGCAGGCGATAGCGGCCCTGATCGGCGTTGTAAAGGCTTTCCAGCGACGGCGTGGCCGACCCCAGTACAATCGGGATGCCGAGCTTGCGTGCCCGCATCACGGCGACGTCGCGACCATGGTAGCGGGCACCGTCGGCCTGCTTGTAGGAACTGTCGTGTTCCTCGTCGGCCACGATCAGGCCCGGGTGTTTCAGTGGCAGGAAAACCGCGGATCGGGTGCCGACGATGACCCGGGCCCGTCCGGAGTGCGCGGCCTGCCAGCAGGCCAGGCGCTCGCCCTCACTGAGGCCTGAGTGATAGACATGGGCCGTCGCCCCCAGGCGCGACTCGATACGGCGGACCAGTTGGGCGGTCAGGCCGATTTCCGGGATCAGGATCAGTACCTGGCGATCGCGCGCGAGCATGCGGCGGGCGGCACGCAGGTAAACCTCGGTCTTGCCGCTGCCGGTGATGCCGGCCAGCAACAGGACTTCGAAGCGGTGGCGAGCGGCAAGGATGGCGGCGACGGCATGGCGTTGCTCGGCATTGATCTCGGGCCCGGGCGAGGAGGCAATGACACCGGGATCCTCGATAGCGCGTATCAGGCCGGCATCGAGCATGCGCCGCAGAACTTCGGCAGCAAACCCCATCTCGGTCAGCTCGCGGCGAGCGCGGGGGCCGTCGACAAGCCGGTCGCGCAGTTCGGACTGCCGCGGCGCGCGCGACAACTCGGCCTCGCGGCCCTCAGTGGTCAGTTCGATGAACGGCTTGGGCGGCGGGCGGAATTCACGGACACGGCGCAGGGCGCCGGGCAGCAGCAGGTTGGCCGCCTCGCCGGGAGCGCAGCCGTAGTAGCGGCAGCACCAGTCGGCCAGTTGCAGTAGGTGGTCATCGAGCAGGCCCTCGTCGAGCACGCGCTCGATGGGCTTGAGCTTGACGGAGGAGTCGGCCGGCGGCGAGCCGTGATCGACCACGATGCCGACCAGTTGCCGGCGTCCGAAGGGCACCAGCACGCGGCTCCCGATGGCCGGCAGGCGCCCCCCGGAATGTGGCAGGTAATCGAACGGCCTCGGCAGCGGGACCGGGACGACGACGCGGACGGTAACCGCAGCGGGGCCGGACACGGCGCCAGGTTGCTTAGTCGATGTCGATACCGGAATGGCCGGACTCGCGATGGGCCAGCAGGTGGGTGTCGTAATCGAACCCGATCAGGTCCGAGAGGATGCGGGCCGACTCGTTCAGGAAGAGGTCGGGCCGGTCTTCCTCTTCGTCTTCATCGTCATCATCGACCGCGGCCACGCCTTCGACCAGACCTTCATCCGGGTCGCCGCCGCCACGTGCGTAGCGGGAAGCACGACGGGCTTCCGCCTCCTCCATTTCCTCGCGCCGAACCGCCTCGTTGAGCGACACCGTCTCGCGATCGGCCTGCTCTTCCCAGTCGGCGACTTCGGCCAGCAACTTCTTGAGGTCCTCGTCGCTGTCCAGTCGCTCTTCGTGGCGATGGCGGGCCATCTCGATCAGGCCCGACAGGTCGGCGTACGGCTCGTACTCGGTTGGATCGATCTCGGCCCAGGGCATGGCGAACTCCAGCGCACTCTCGCCCCATTTCTCGGGATCGCCGGCTGACGGAAGAACGACATCCGGCACCACGCCCCTGGCCTGGGTCGAGCCACCGGCAATGCGGTAGAACTGGGCCATGGTCAGTTTGATCTGCCCCAGGCGGGCATCTTCGCTACGGGACATGTTGTCCAGGTCGATCAGGTTCTGCACCGTCCCCTTGCCGAAGGTCGGCTCACCGATGACCACACCGCGCCCGTAATCCTGGATGGCGGCGGCGAAGATCTCCGAAGCCGAAGCACTTCTCCGGTCAACCAGCACGCCCAGCGGACCTTCCCAGGCCATTCCTGGTTCCCGGTCCTGCTCGAGGCTGATCTGGCCGCGCGAATCGCGCACCTGGACCACCGGGCCGGTGTCGATGAACAGGCCGGTCATGGTGGTGGCCTCGACCAGGGCACCGCCCCCATTGCCGCGCAGATCGACAACGATGCCGTCGATACCTTCATCCTTCAGTTCGTGGATCAGCCGACGGACATCGCGGGTACTCGAGCGGTAATTGGGTTCGTTGCGCGCCCTGCCCTGGAAATCGACATAGAACACGGGGACGCGCACGATACCGATGCGGCGGACTTCGTCGCCCACCGGCACCTCGATCAGGTCCTTGCTGGCGGCCTGTTCTTCAAGCTTGACCTCGTTGCGGGTAATTTCCAGCGTGTTCGACGGCCCACTCAGGCCCGTCTCGGAAGGCAACACTTCCAGCCGGACCACCGTTCCGCGCTCGCCGCGGATGAGATCGACGACGTGATCGAGTCGCCAGCCGACCACGTCGACCATCTCGCCGTCCTCACCCTGGCCTACGCCAATGATGCGATCGCCCGGCTCAAGTCGACCGTCGAGGTCGGCCGGGCCGCCGGGGACGACTTCCATGACGGTGGTGTACTCGGTCTCGCGCTGCAGCATGGCGCCGATGCCATCCAGTGACAGGCGCATGGAAATCTCGAAATCCTCCGAGCGACGCGGCGACATGTAGGCCGAGTGCGGCTCCACCGAGCGGGTGAAGGCATTCATGAACAGGGAGAACACGTCCTCGCTGTTGAACTCGCCGACGCGGCGCTGCAGGCCGGTGTAGCGCTCGGTCAGGGTCTCGACGATCTCCTCGTCTTCCTGGTCGGCCAGGCGCAGCCTCAGCCAGTCGTTCTTGACGCGCTGGCGCCAGATCTCGTTGAGTGTCCCGCGGTCCTCGGCCCAGTCGGCCTCGCGACGGTCGAACCGGTAGTCCTCGTCCTCGGTGAAATCGAATTCCTCGTCCAGCAACGTCAGCGCGTAATCGATGCGTTCGTCGACTCGCCCGGCGTAGCGGTTGAACATTTCGAACGCCGGCTCGAGATCGGCCTGGCGAATGGCATCGGACAGGTAGTCCCGGTACCGCTCCATGTCGGCCACGTCGGACGCGGTGAAAAAGGAGCGATTGGGGTCGAGTTGCCTCAGGTACTGCTCAAAAATCCGCGACGACAAGTCTTCGTCGAGATCCTGGCGGTGGTAGTGATAACTGGTAATGAAACGCGAAGCCAGGCGGCTGGCGTAATGATGATGCGGCTCGGCCGACAGCGCAGTCGGCGGCTCATCCGGTATGGCGGCCGGTACCGAGGTCGGTGACAACCATCCCAGCATCGCCGGCACGGAAACCAGCAGGACCAGGGTGACGAAGGAGAATCGAATCAGGTTCGTTTTCATGTCAGCTATGACCGGGCCGGGCGGCTTCAGTTCGCCGCAATTCCGGTAACATTGAACGTGTGTCTTTCGGATGGTACCCCATCAGGCGGCAAAACGCCTTCACCAGTCGCCCGGCCATATCGTCCCATTCGGCGCCATCGATATGCGTCATGGCCTGCGTCATGGCCAATCCGGCAAAACCGCAGGGATTGATCCAGGAAAAAGGCGTCAGGTCCATATCGATATTGAAGGCCAGGCCGTGATAAGTCCGGCCCCGGCGCACTTTCAGGCCGATCGAGGCAATCTTGGCCTCGTCCACGAACACGCCCGGCGCGCCCTCGCGGCGAACACCGCTGACCGAGCGATCAGCCAGCACGTCGATCACTGCCTGCTCCAGGCGGTCGACCAGGCAGCGAACGCCCACACCCAGTCGCTCGAGATCGAGCAACGGATACAAAACCACCTGCCCGGGGCCGTGATAGGTCACCTGGCCACCCCGGTCGGTCTGCACCACCGGAATGTGGCCGGGATTGATCAGATGCTCGGGCTTGCCGGCCAGCCCCTGGGTGAAGACCGGATCGTGCTCGACCAGCCAGACCTCGTCAGGCGTGGATTCGTCGCGCGCATCGGTAAAGTCCCGCATCGCCTTCCACACCGGCTCATAAGCCTGCCGCCCAAGATACCGAATCACCACCTCACTCATTAAACTCCTCACTCCCCCACCGAAACCGCAAGCCATCTTCACACTTAACACTTAACACTTAACACTTAACACTTAACACTTCACACTTAACACCATCTTTCACAGCGTCATCACCACCGCATCGAGCGCGCGCACCTCGCCGTAGATGGCTTCCAGGTGACTGCGCGAGCGGGCCTCGATCGGCACCGTGATGCTTTCGAAGCGGCCGTTTCGGCTGGGACGCACCCTCACCTCCTCCTCGCCGGGCAGGTCGGCATGCCGGGCAATGGCGGCCAGTACATCGTGCATGGCCCCTTCGCCGGTGCGCACCATGGCCTTGACCGGCCAACGGCAGGGAAACTCCAGCGGGCTGTCGTCATGATCGGTCATACCGCTGGCCTCAGTCACCGCCGAACAGGCCGCCCAGCCATTGCCGAACCCCGTCGGCGGCGCGACCGAAGAAACCAGCTTCCTCGACGCCCCCCAGCGCGACCAGCGAGCGCTCGGCCAGGGTGTCGCCGTCAAGCGAGATGACCAGCCGGCCCAGTGTCGATCCGGACTCCAGCGGTGCGGTCAGGCTGTCGTCCATTTCCAGGCGAGCCTCGAGTGCCTCGTAACGCCCGCGCGGAATGGTCACGAACAGGTCGTCGTCGACACCCAGCTCGACCTCGTTGGTCCGGCCTTTCCAGACCCGCTCGGTGCTGAGCTTGTCGCCGGCCTCGTAGAGCTGGTAGGTCTCGAAAAAACGAAAGCCGTAATTGAGCAGGGACTGGTTGGCGGTGGCGCGGGCCTCCTCGCTGTCGGTGCCCATGACCACGCTGATCAGGCGCATGCCGTCGCGACTGGCCGAAGTGGCCAGGCAGTAGCCGGCACTGGAGGTATGGCCGGTCTTGAGCCCGTCGACCGAGGGATCGCGCCACAACAGGCGATTGCGATTGTGCTGGCGAATCCCGTTGAAGGTGTATTCGCGCTCGGAGTACCAGGAATAGAACTGGGGGAACTCCCCGATCAATGCCGAAGCCAGGGTGGCGATATCGCGCGCAGTCGTGTACTGGTCGGGATCGGGCAGACCGGTGGCGTTGGTATAGCTGGTGCCGGTCATGCCCAACCGCGCCGCGGCGTCGTTCATCATGCCGGCGAAAACTTCCTCCGACCCGCCGACATGCTCGGCCAGGGCGACACTGGCATCGTTACCCGACTGGATGATGACCCCCTTGAGCAGCTCTTCGACGGTGACGCGAGTACCGACTTCCACGAACATGCGCGAGCCCGGCATGCGCCAGGCGCGCTCGGAAATCAGCACATGGTCGGTCAGCGACAGGTTGCCGTCGCCGATTTCGGCGAACACCAGGTATGAGGTCATCAGCTTGGTGATGCTGGCCGGCTCGACGCGGGCATCCGGCTCGCGTTCGGCGATCACGGTATCGCTGTGGAAATCGACCAGGATGAAGCTCTTCGCTCCGATCGAGGGCGCCGCCGGCACAGGGGACTGGGCATGGACCGAAAACGTGCAGAACGCCAGCAGGGCGACGGTACACAGGCGTTTGGCGTTGGAGGCAATGGAAATCATGTTGGCTCGAAAGTTGGAGGCTTGACCTGGAACATTCAGGGATAGACGTATTGTGCCGGACCGAAACCCAGTTCGGCGACCCGTTCGATCAGCGAGCGGGCCAGCTCGACCTGTTCGACCGGGCCGACCCGAACCCGCCAGACCGAACCGGCCGGGGTTCGCGCCGGTTCGGTTTCTATGGGCCCAAGCCCTGCGCTTTCAAGGTCGCGGGCGAGCCCGCGGGCACGTTCGCGATCGGAAAACGCCCCCACCTGCACGAAGACCGGCACGCGGGCGGGCCTTGGCGTCACGCCCGGGCTCTCGTCGAAGGTAATGGCTCTGACCTTGACCGGCGCGGTGCCGGCATCAACCATGTCGAGCTTGACCGCGGCCGCCCACGACAGGTCGATGATGCGATCGGCATGAAACGGCCCGCGATCGTTGATCCGCACGATGATGGTTTCGCCGGTATCGATCCGCGTCACCTCGGCCCAGGTCGGCAAGGGCAGGCTGCGATGGGCGGCGGTCATGCGGTACATGTCGTAGGGCTCGCCCGACGAGGTCGGCCGACCGTGAAACTTGGTGCCGTACCACGAGGCGATCCCGCGCTCGGCGTAGCCTTCCGCCGTGGACTTGACGTGGTAGGTGCGCCCGAACACCTCGTAGGGACTGTGATTGCCGTAGGCACTGGGTGGCTCGGGACGCGGCTGCGGAATCTTGATCATGGCCGGATCGAGTCGATCCGCCGG
>SKZJ01000179.1 GCA_007127425.1 Wenzhouxiangella sp. | reverse complement strand
CCGATGCTCAATCTTGACTCGGTACGTCCGGCGCTGGCCTTGCTTCGTGATGACCTGGCCTACGGCCTGGCATCTCGCCGGGTCACCATATCGACGGCCGGCGTGATTCCCGGCATCGACAGCCTGGCCGAGGGCGTCGAGTTCGCGCTGGCTGTCTCGCTGCACGCAGCGGAGAACGAACTGCGCTCCCGGCTGGTGCCGCTTAATCGCAAGTACCCGGTCGAGGAGTTGATTGCCGCCTGCAAGCGCTATACGGGGGGACACCATCGCCGCTCGGTCACGTTCGAGTACACCATGATCGACGGTGTCAACGATCGGCCCGAGCATGCGCGGGCGTTGGTGCGACGCCTGAGTTGCCTGCCGTGCAAGATCAACCTGATTCCATTCAATCCGTTTCCGGGTACACCGTTTCGTCCTTCCAGCGACGAGGCAACCTATGAATTTCAGAAGATTACCCGGGCGGCCGGATTGATTACGACAATTCGCAAGACCCGCGGCGAGGATATCGATGCTGCCTGCGGGCAGCTGGTCGGCAAACTGCTCACACCCAGCCAGCGACGTAATCTCGTCCAGCAACAGCTGGCAAGGCAGGCGATAGCTTCATGATTCGGACTACCGGTCTCCTGGTTGCGACATTATTCGGGCTGGTGCTGACCGGTTGTGCAACGACCCCGGATACCGGGCCGACAACCCGGGCCGGCATGGATCGGGTCAGCCCGGTGCGCGCGGCGGAGGTCAATACCCGGCTTGGTATCGGGTACCTCGAGCGGGGTGAAATGCAGATTGCCATGGAGAAGCTCAACACTGCGCTGCGTCACGATCCGGCCCATGTGCCGGCGATCGTCACGCTGGCGATGATCTATGAGGAAGTCGGCAACAGCTCCCAGGCCGAGCGGCATTTTCGGCAGGCACTTCGACATGCCCCGAATGACGGCGCGACCCTGAACAGCTACGCGGTCTTCCGGTGCCGCAGGGGCGACTATGCCAATGCCGAGGACATGTTCGAGCGCGCCTTGCTCGATCCGTTTTACGCCACCCCCGAGGTGGCGAAGCTCAATGCCGGTGCCTGTGCACGTCGCTCCGGAGAGCTGGAGCGGGCCGAAGAGCATTTGCGCGGCGCGTTGGAAATCGATCCGGAACTGCCCGGTGCGCTTTTTCATCTCGCCCAGCTCTACTACCAGCGCGATGACGCCTTCAGGGCGCGTGCTTTCCTGCAACGCTTCGAAGCCGCCGGACAAACAGAGCCCGGAGCCCTGTTGCTCGGCTACCGGGTCGAGTCAAGCCTGGGTAATGCCAGCGAAGCCAGGCAATACGGCAGCATTCTGGAGGAGCGCTTTCCCGATTCCCGGGAAGCGAGAGAACTGAGAACACAAGTACATAACGATGACTGAGAAAACCAGCGAAACCAGTAAGGAACAAGAGACAAGCACGTATGTTCGAATAGGGGGAGAGCTACGTCAGGCCCGAATTGAAGCCGGGAAAGACATCAAGGACATCAGTCGCCAGGTGCGACTACCCGGTATTCTCATCGAGGACATCGAGAGTGGCAGGGTGGAGCGTTTATCTCCGCTTTATCGCCGTGGCTACATCGTCAACTACGCTCGAGCCCTGGGGCTTGATCCGGCGTCGCTGCTGGCGACAGTGAGCGACGAGGAGGCGCTGCCTGAACTACGCGAGGTGCTTCCGGTCGACCAGCAGGGATGGAAGTTCGAGCGTTATTTGAGGATTGCCACCTATGTTCTTGTTACCACTGTCATTGTTCCACCCTTGCTCTATTTCTTCATTGAGGGCGGCTCGAGAATCATGGAACGCAACCCGGTGGCCGAGAGCAGTGAGCCAGTGATCGCGGGAGAGCACCCGGACGGTGAGCGAAACAATCGCGGTCGTATCGCCCGTGCGCTGGCGCTGGACGAATCGAACGGGCGTCGCGAATCGAGCGAAGTCGGCCACGTATCGGCTTCCGCGCTGCCGCTGGCGGCTGTTCGCCCGCTTCGCGAAAGCGGATCGGCAGACGAGGCCCAGGCACAAAATTTGCTGTTGCCTGCCGTTGATCTGCTCGAGGTGGCCGCCGAGGAGGCGGGTGCCGCGATCATGGAATTGTCGCTCGAGGTGATCGAAGATTCCTGGGTGGAGATACACGCGTCTGACGGCGAGCGCCTGGAGTACGATCTCATGCGCGCCGGTCAGAGTCGCACATACCGTGGCGAGGCGCCGTTCCAACTGTTACTGGGGCGTGCCAACGCAGTTCGCCTGACGATTGCGGATGAAGTCGTGACTTTTGATGGTCATGATCGTGGCGACGTGGCGCGCTTGCGGCTGCTGGCTGGCGGTCAGGTGGAACGCTGACCGGCAAGTCCATCTTTCCGCTTGCAACGAGATTTCAACGAGCCCGCCAACGGCGGGCTCATTCCGTATTGAAGGCAGATCATGAAGAACATCCAGTCGATTCGCGGCATGCACGATATCCTGCCAGAACACTCGCCCCTGTGGCGCTGGCTGGAAGACCAGGTGTCATCCACGTTCGCCGCCTACGATTTCCACGAGATCCGCATTCCCGTGCTTGAGAGGACCGAGGTCTTCACCCGTGCCATCGGTCAGGCCACGGACGTTGTCGAGAAGGAAATGTATACCTTCGAAGATCGCAACGGCGAGTTGCTGAGTCTGAGGCCGGAAGGAACGGCCGGGGTGGTGCGCTCGGCGATACAGCATGGCTTGCTGCATACGCCCGGTCTCAAGGTTTGGTACCAGGGTCCGATGTTTCGTCATGAACGTCCCCAGAAGGGACGTCAGCGGCAATTTCACCAGTTTGGCGCTGAAGTGTTCGGGCTGGACGCTGCGGCCGCCGATGTCGAGTTGATCGCCCTGGGAGAGCGAATCTGGAGTCGCCTTGGCTTGACGCGGGGGATCCGGCTGGAAATCAATACGCTGGGTGATCGCGAGGATCGGAAGCGGTATCGACAGCGACTGGTCGATTATCTGCTCCCGCGCCGGGACGAACTGGATGAGGACAGTCTGCGCCGCCTGGAGACCAATCCGCTTCGCATTTTCGACAGCAAGCACGAGCGGACCCGCGCCATCATGGCGGACGCACCGCGTCTGATCGATGAAGTGGGCGAGGAGGCTCGAGCCCACTTCGACGAAGTCTGCGAGTTGCTCGACCGGTTGGGTATCGAATACACAATCAATCCGGGCCTGGTCCGGGGACTCGACTACTATTGTCGTACGGTTTTCGAGTGGATTACCGATGATCTCGGTGCACAGGGTACGGTTTGCGCCGGTGGTCGCTATAACGATCTGGTCGAGATGCAGGGAGGCAAGCCGACGCCTGGCATCGGTTTTGCCATGGGCGTCGAGCGTCTCCTGGCCCTGCTGGAAGCGGCCGGTATCGAGCAATCGCAGCTTCCCCACGTTTTTGTTGTTTCGCGTGTACCGCCTGCCGACATGCTCGCCCTGGCCGAGAGTTTGCGTGCTGAGGCACCGGATCTGCGCGTTGCCGTGGCACTGGGCGGCGGCAGCATGAAGGCCCAGTTCAAGCGGGCCGACCGAAGCGGCGCCCGGTATTGCGTGGTCCTCGGAGAGTCTGAATATCAGGCCGGGCAGGCCTCAATCAAGGATTTGCGTGCTGAACGCGGCGAGCAGGATATGGTCAATCTGGATGTGCTTGCATCACGATTGCAGTCACTGATCGCCGGAGAAGATGCCGACTGATTTATCATAGCCGGTCGGAAATTTGAATATTCATCATCATTATCAGGGAATGACGACTCATGGCCGTAGAGCTTTACGACGAACATGAACAGAGCGAACGCGTACGCCAGTGGATCAAGGAATATGCTCCGGCGATCGTGATGGGGCTGGTGCTGGCCTTTGGCGGTATCTTCGGCTTCCGTTACTGGCAGGATCACCAGTCGGGCCAGCGTGTTCTGGCGTCCGAGTACTACGAAGTGATTCGCCAGGAGATCGACGCCGGCCAACTGGCGGGTGCCGAGGAGCAGTTCCAGATCATGCAGGATTCGGTGGGCCGCAATTCCTATGTCGGCCTGGCCGGGATGCACCTGGCATCAGCCTATGTCGCCGACGGCCGGCTGTCGCCGGCTGCAAGCATCTACCGCGACATTCTCGACGACCGACGCCTGCAGTCGTTGTGGCCGGTGGCTACCTTGCGCCTAGTGCGCGTGCTTGAAGCCCGGGGCGAGATCGACGAGGCATTGGCATTGGTCGACGGCACCGCACCGCATGGTTTCGCTGCTGCCTGGGCGGAGGCCCGCGGCGATTTGCTGTTTGAGCGCGGACGCATCGAAGAAGCTCGCTTGTCCTGGCAGGAAGCCCTGGACAATCCGCCGGCCCAGGGCGGCAATCCACGCCTGTTGCAGATGAAGATCGATGCCACGGGGCTGGCCGGTGAGGAGGCCTCGTGAGGTTGGTGCTACGTTCAACGAGTCTTCTGTTCGCTGTCGCCATCCTGACGGGCTGCGGCATATTTTCACGTGACGAAGGGGATCTCGCCCCGGCCGAACTGGTTGAGTTCACCCCGACAATGGAGGTCGAGCGGTTGTGGTCGACCAGTGCCGGGCGAGGTGTTGACCGCAGCAGGCCCAATTTCCGCCCCTATTACGAGGGGGGTCGACTGTGGGTCGGCGATCATCGCGGTCAGGTGATCGCGGTGAATGCAGAGAGTGGGCGGGTCGAACGCCGCTTCGATACGGGCCTGGAACTGTCGGCGGGTCCGGCCGTGCAGGACGGATTGATTCTGCTCGGGACCTTCGACGGCAAGATGGTGGTACTCGATGCCGAGACCGGCGAACAACGCTGGACGGCCAGCGTCTCGTCGGAAGTTTTGTCCTACCCCGTATTGCATGACGGGGTGGTCGTCGTGCGCTGTATCGATGGTCGGGTGTTCGGTCTCAACGTGGATAATGGCCGCAGAATCTGGGTTCATGATCGCAGCGTTCCCCTGCTGACCCTGCGCGGCACGAGTGACCCTCTGGCACGCGCCGGTCAGGTTTTCATCGGTTATGACGACGGCATGGTCAGCGGCCTGCGCATTGCCGACGGGTCGGTACTCTGGGAGCAGCGTGTCAGCGAGCCCGAGGGACGAACCGAACTCGAACGGATGAGTGATATCGACGGCCCCATGGTCATCGTCGGGACCGAGCTTTACGTCGCGACCTATCGTGGCCGCATGGCGGGCATGGCCCTGGAGTCGGGGCGATTGCTGTGGGTCAAGGATCTCTCGTCGCATTCCGGTCTGAGCCTGCGGCGTACGCAGCTTGCGGCCAGTGACCGGGAGGATGCGGTCTGGGTGGTCGACCGGCGCAACGGCGCCACACTGTGGCGCGACGAACAGCTCAGGCGTCGGCAGTTGACGCGGCCGGTGTTCTACGGCACTCATCTCGTCGTGGTCGATGTGGAAGGTTACATGCATTTCTATGATGCCGACAGTGGTGAGTTTTCCGCGCGAACGCGCGCCACCCGCAATCCACCGGCCAATGCGCCGTTGGTCGTCGGCAATACCCTCTACCTGCTCGACACGGATGGAACACTCAGCGCCTGGCGAGCGGAGCCGGTTAACTAGAGCCCAATGCGATGTCGTCCTTACCGGTGGTTGCCATCGTCGGCCGGCCCAATGTGGGCAAGTCGACCCTGTTCAACGCGCTCACACGCACGCGTGACGCGCTGGTTGCCGATACCCCCGGTGTAACTCGCGATCGAATCTATGGCCGTGCCGTCATCGACGGGCGGCCTGTTATTTTGATCGACACGGGGGGACTCGACGAAGCTGCCGGTCAAGTCGAGATCGGTGCCCAGGTGCAGACCCGCCAGGCCATGAAAGAAGCCGACGTCCTGGTGTTCATCACCGACGGCCGGGCCGGTGTGCTGCCGGCCGAACATCAGATCGCCTCGGAGTTGCGTTCGCTCGACAGGCCCGTCGTCCACGTGGTCAACAAGACCGACGGGATCGACCGGGAGATGGCGGTGGCTGAAGCGTCCGAGTTGGGCATGGGGGAGGTTTGTGCCATCGCGGCAAGTCACCGGCATGGCCTGGGCAATCTGGAACGTGTGCTGTCGACGCACTTGCCGACCGACGAAGTTGCCGAGGAATTGCCTGAAGACGGTATCCGCCTGGCATTGATCGGACGCCCCAATGCGGGCAAGTCGACCTTGCTCAATCGGCTGCTCGGTGAAGAGCGGGCCCTGGCCACGCCCGTGCCGGGGACGACGCGTGATCCGATCCACGCGACGGTGGAACGTGACGGTGTGACCTACCACCTGGTCGATACGGCCGGGATCCGGCGTCGTCGCGGCAGTCACGAGGGCATCGAACGGTTCAGTACCATCAAGGCCCTGCAGTCGGTCGAGAAAGCACGCATCGTCTGCCTGGTTTGCGACAGTATCGAGGGCATTACCGAACAGGACGCGCGTCTGGCCGGTCACGTCATCGAGGCCGGTCGTGGCCTGGTCATTGTCGTCAACAAGTGGGATGCCATTGATGCCGATGCGCGTCACAAGGTCCTGGTCGAGGTTGCCGAGCGGCTGGACTTCGCGCGATTCGCGCCTGTGGTCACCCTGTCCGCCCTGCATGGCAGTGGGCTGGGGGAGCTGACCGACGCAATCGAACATATCAACGAGGTCGGCATGTCCGAGTTGTCCACTTCGGCCTTGACCCGGGCGCTGAGAAAGGCGGTCGAAGCCCATCCGCCGCCGTCAACCAGGCAACTGGCACCCAAGCTGCGCTACGCGCACAGCGGGGGTCACTTTCCGACCCGGGTGGTGATCCACGGCAGTCGTACCGAGCACGTGGCGGATCAATATCGCCGCTACCTGGTCAATACCTTCAGGAAGCACTTCGATCTGACCGGGGTGCCGGTCTGGCTGGTGTTCCGGGAAAGCAAGAATCCCTACGCGGGGCGGACCAACAAGTTGTCGCCCCGGCAGGTTCAGAAACGCAGGCGGTTGAAGAAGTTTGTCCGACGCAAGCAACGAAAACGCTGACCGGCTGGGTCGCTACCTCGACAGGCTCCGTGAACGGGTGCCGAAAGTGTCGCCGGACGCGGCCCGGGATATGGTCGGGGAGGGCGCGCTCCTCATCGATATCCGTGAATCCTGGGAGACTGTGGAGGGCACGGTTCCCGATGCCTTGTTGATCGAACGCGGCATGCTGGAACTCGACATCGGTCGGCATGTGCCGGAAGCGGACCGCAATCTGATCCTGATGTGTGCCGGCGGTGATCGTTCAGCCATTTCGGCTGCTGCGTTGTCGGACATGGGCTACCCAAACGTATTCAACCTGGAAGGCGGGTACAACGCCTGGCGCGCTCGCGGCCTGCCGGTGGCGCGGGCGGCAACACTCGACGATACGGCAAGGCAGCGCTACCTGCGCCACCTGGCCATAACCGAAGTCGGGGAGGCGGGACAGCGGAAACTGCTGGACAGTCGCGTGTTCATCACCGGTGCCGGTGGGCTGGGCTCTCCTGCTGCCTTATACCTGGCCGCCGCCGGAGTGGGGCACATCACCCTGGTGGACGACGACGTGGTCGAACGCTCCAACCTTCAGCGACAGATTTTGCACAGCGATCACCTGGTGGGACATGCCAAGACCGAGTCGGCGGCCCAACGCCTGCATGCCCTCAACCCCGACATCGAAATTCATACCATTGATGCGCGGTTGAACGAGGACAACGTCGACGAGTTGCTTGCCGGGCATGATGTAGTCCTGGACGGTTCCGATAACTTCCCCACCCGTTACCTGCTCAACGACGCCTGCATCCGACTGGGACTGCCGCTGGTCTACGGCGCGGTTTTGCGATTCGTCGGGCAGGTGGCCGTGTTCCATCCGTCGGTCGGCAACGAGGCCTGTTATCGCTGCCTGTTCCCGGAGCCTCCGCTTGCCGAGGATGCCCCCAATTGTGCCGAGGCGGGTGTGTTGGGCGTGATGCCCGGCGTCATCGGCACCCTGCAAGCGACCGAAACCCTGAAATTACTGCTCGGCATCGGGCAGCCGCTGATCTCGCGGCTGGTGCATTTCGATGCGCTGGCCGGTACTTTTCGAACCACCCGCCTGGTACCCGATCCGGCCTGCCCTGCGTGCGGCCCGTATTCGAAAGCGGAGTCAACGACCGCCGGCTAAATCGGGTGGCTTGCTGTTACAGCTCGAAGCCGGATCGATCGGCCATTCGGCCGATGCTTTGAAGCACAAAATCACAAGCACCAATGTACAAACAAATCCCAATGACCGAATGGCCAATTCTCAAAACGCGATGGCAGCACATCTGATGACGGGCTGCGTCCTCATGGCCGGTACAGCTTCGACCGGCGTGGCGCGGCGCGCCGGCATCCGGCAATGCGCACCGGCTCCTGCTTCGGCACCTCGCCTGTTTCGATCATTGAAAGTTCGGTCATTCGAATTTGTTTCGGATTTCAGCACCTGATCGCTCGCCTGAAGGCGAGGGGGTTACGGATCCCCTATCGGGGACTCTAAAAAGCTCTCAAAGGTTTTTTGAAGTCAGGTGCTTTTGAATGCTGTTGATCAGTCCGGGGTCGTCGGGCAGGATGTGGGGCTGCCAGTGCTCAACCAGTTCTCCGCGCCGGTCGAACAGGTACTTGTGGAAGGTGCCGCGCGGCAGGATGGCGGCGGATTTTTCCTGGAGCAGCTCGCGAAACAGCGAGTGCATGTCCGGTCCGGTGACAGCGTAGCGCTGGGTAACGAAAAAGTTGACCGGATAGTTTTCGCGCAGGTACTCGGCAATTTCCGCCTCGTCGCGCGGTTCCTCATCAAAATCCGTACACGGGATGGCGAGGATGCGCAGGCCGGCCGGCTGGTTGAGTGCATAGAGCGATTGCAGGCGAGCTATCTGCGGGGCGAATCGGCTCTCGGTGGCGATATTGACGACCAGGAAGGGCAGGTTGCGGTGACGGTCCAGGTAGAGGCGGTTGCCATCCAGGTCGATAAAGTGATGATTGAACAGGTTCACTGGGACTCCCTTGCGAGTACATCGGACTTTGACCGTGTCCTATCTTACAATGTCAGCCCATATGAAGACGCATGCCCGAATTCTCGATGGACGCGCGGTTGCCGACCGCCTGGTCTCCAACGTGGCCAACGCCGTGGCCAACCACGTGGAACGCGGCGGACGTGCGCCCGGACTGGCCGTGGTGCTGGTCGGCGACGACGCGGCCTCGGAAGTCTACGTCAATCACAAGATCCGGGCCTGCGAGCGTGCCGGCCTGGTTTCGGCCACGCATCGACTCTCACACGGCACGGGTCGTGGGGAACTGCTCGCGCTGATCGACGCCCTCAATGAAGATGACAGCGTCGACGGCATCCTGGTGCAGTTGCCCCTGCCGGCCCATCTCGACGAGCGCGAGGTCACCCGCCGGATCCTGCCGGAGAAGGATGTCGACGGCTTCCATCCGGTCAACATGGGCCGGCTGGCGGTGCGTGATCCTGGCTTGAGGCCGTGTACGCCACGCGGAGTGATGACCCTGCTGGCCGCGCATGGCATCGATACCAAGGGGATGGACGCGCTGGTGGTCGGGGCTTCCAATATCGTCGGTCGACCGCTCGCCCTCGAATTGCTGCTGGCCGGTGCGACCGTGAATATCGCCCACCGCTTCACCCGCAACCTCGAAAAGCACGTACGCAATGCCGAGGTGCTGTTCGTGGCTGTCGGCAAGCCCGGACTGGTCGATCCGGAATGGGTTACTGAGGGCACCATCGTGGTCGATATCGGTATCACGCGGGGCGAGAACGGCAAGTTGCGCGGTGACCTCGACTTCGAGCCCGTGGCGGCACGCGCGAGCTGGATTACGCCCGTCCCCGGAGGTGTGGGGCCGATGACCGTGGCCACGCTGCTGCAAAATACCGCCGAGGCGGCCGGGCTGGTGGTTCGGGGCCCGTGAGTCACGTGCCGCCGGACGATGGGCCGGCCGACGACGCTGCGGGGAGACTGATTGCGGCGATCGAGTCGGGCGCCGTTGCATTCCTGTTCATTCTGGTTGTTCTGATGGCACTGGCAAAGCTGCTCCTGGAGCGCTTCGGCGCTGTTCAGGTCGGCTGGGCCGACGAGATCATGTCGGCCCTGTTGCTGTGGCTGGTGATGGTCGGCAGTGCCGTGGCCGCCGGCCAACTGGAACACTTTCGAGTTCGTGCGATCGAGTCGCTGCTGTCGGCCAGGCGGGTCACGGTCATCAGGCGCGTCGTGTTTCTCGCCGCCGCCCTGGTCAGCCTGGTACTGGTCTGGTACGGGCTGCAGGCGGTTCTGCTGGAAGTGGAGTTCCGTCAGGTGGCCTTCGGCCGGGTGCCGGTCTGGGCGGTTCAGATGATCGTGCCAGCCGGTTTTGCGGTGATGGGTGCGCGATTCCTGGCCTTTGCCCTAGTCCCTCTGGCCGTGGCTGTTTCGCGGCACGATGAGGGCTCTGGCGAGTGATCAGCTTGCTGTTGGTCGTGATGGTCGTGATCGGTGTGCCGCTGTTTGCAGTGGTTGCGCTGGCGGCGCTGCATGCCTTTTCTCGTGCCGAGCTTGAACCGGGGCTGGTCATCATCGCCTTCATGGACCTGGGTGATCACCTGCAGCTACTTGCCGTGCCGTTGCTGTGCTTCATAGGCGTGATGCTCGGACATGACTATCGGCAACGGTGGATCCTGTCGATTACATCCCTTGCCGCCGGGTTGCGACAAGGGGTGAATCCGGCATCGGTAGCGCTGGCGTCACTCTCGGTGCTGGTCGCAGCATGTGGCCTGGCCATGGTCATGCTGGTGCCGGCGTTGCTCTATACGGTGATGGCGAGCGCAGCCTCACCTCGCCACGTGGTCGGCGCCGAGGAACTGGTGGTGGCAACGTTGGGGCCGCTGTTCGTGGCGACGGCAATGCTGGTGTGCGTGCCGTCCCTGGGTGAGCGATTGAGGGCCGTGTTCGCGCCTGCACCCGATAATTCATCTCAGGCTGCCCGTCTTCCGTTCCGGGAACTGTTCTTGCCGGTTGCCCTGTTCGCGGCCATGGCGGTCGGTTGGCTGAGCGTGATGGAGGTGGCGCTGGTGGGCGTGGCCTGGGTAGCGGTCACGCGCATGTTCTGGTATCGCGAGTTGAACTGGCAGCAGATGCCGGCCATGATCCGGCGGGCAGTGGTCACTTCAGCGGGCATTCTTTTGATCCTCGGACTGACCCTGTCCTGGGCGGCCATCCTGCACGATACCGGCGTGCTGCGGATTCTGGGTAACGGCATCGCGCAGGTTTCCGGCAGCTCGATCATTTTCCTGGTCTTGGTGAGCCTGCTGTTGGTCATCGGCGGATTGGTGCTCGGCCTTCAGGTCGGCCTGGTGCTGCTGGTGCCGTTGACCGTTCCCGTGGGATTGGCGGTCGGCGTGGAACCGCTGCACCTGGGGGTGGTGTCCATGACCGGTCTGCTGTTGGGACGTGGATTGTTGCCGGTTTCGCGGATGCTACTGCGGGTTTAGCTCGGTGCCGGCGTCTTCCGCCGAAACAGTGCGCCGGGTGCTTTGACCAGCTCATAGACCAGCAGAGCAAGAACAATACCCACGCCGGTGTAAACCAGAGATGGGCCATCGACGGGAATGGCCGGTGTGAAATGCTCCCAGGCGCGCTGAGCGATGTCACTTTCAGAATGCTGCATCATCACCAGCGGTTGCAGCAGTGCTGGCGCCTGGGAGATCGCGTGGAAAGCCTGCTCGAGTTCGTTCACGCGCCGGGTGAATTCGGCGACCGCCTCTTCGCGATCCGCCACCCCGAGTCTTTGCAGCCATTCGCCGCGCTCGACCATTGACAGTGTGCGTCTGGCTTCGTCGAGGTGACCGCCCAGGCGTTGCAGGTAGGCCTGGGTGAAGGCAGGGGCCTGGCTCATTCCCATGCCGCCACCGGCGCCGCAGCAGGCGCTACCCAGGTTGTCGAATTTGCGTGTCATCCATCCCATAGGCTGCCATTCTTGCGCGTGGTGTGACTCAAGTCCAGTGAAGCGAGTCGCAGGGATTCATCCGGCGGATCTTCCAACCCGTCGCTCGCGACTCCAGAGATAGAAGCGGATTGCAATCCAGTCGTACAGGGCATGCACGACGATCGGCAAGAGCAGGTTGCCGCTGTGCAGATACAGCCAGCCCAGGTAGGCCCCCATCAGGCTCGCGATCAGGAAGTAGGCCGGTGTGACTGCATGCGCCAGGCCGAACAGCAGCGAGGCGAGAATCAGGCCGGGTACCGGGCCGAGATGAATGGCCAGCCCGTCCTGGATGACGCCTCGAAACAGGAATTCTTCACCAACGCCGGCGAGCACGGCGACCAGCACGACGCTGCCGGCAGGCGCATTCGAGAACAGGGGCAGGATGAGCTGCTCGATCAACTGGCTGATCTCGCGTACCCAGTTCCAGCGCACCAGCGGGAAGACCAGCAACATGGCTACCAGGGGCAGGGTGGCCAACAGCGACCATGCCAGTATTTCCCCGGACCAGTGGAGTCGATGCCAGGGCGCGAGACCGAACAGCCATGCCAGTACGAGCGCGAGCGCGACGACGGCGACCTGTAGGATCAGGGCACCGGCCAGGGGATGTCGGCGAAGCACGGGTTTCAGTCGCCGCTCTCGTCCGTCTGCCTGTTGTCGCTGTCGCTGTCGGACTGGGGTTTACCGGCCGCTTTCTTCCTGGTGGCCGACTTCTTCTTCGTGGATTTCTTCTTGCCGGACTTTTTCTTCGCTGCCTTCTTCGAGCTGCCGGTGCCTCCGGTATTGCCACGCTCGACGATGGCGGCCACGCCCATGCCGCCGGCAGTGCAGACCGAGATCAGGCCGCGTCCGGAACCGGCCTTCTCCAGCGTTTGTGCCAGCGTGGCAAGAATCCGGGCACCGGTGGCGGCAAACGGGTGGCCGATGGCCACCGAGCCGCCGTGAACGTTCATGCGACGGGTGTCAATGCTTCCCAGCGCGCCACTCAGACCCAGACGATCACGGCAATATCGTTCGGACTCCCAAGCCCTGAGTGTACACAGCACCTGGGCGGCGAAAGCCTCGTGGATCTCGTAGAAATCGAAATCCTGCAGGCCGAGTTCGGCTCGCTTAAGCATTTCGGCGACGGCCACCGTGGGGGCCATCAAGAGCCCTTCGTCACCGTCAACGAAATCGACCGATGCCGTGCGCCCGAAGGTCAGCCAGGCGGTGACCGGGAGATCATTTTCCCTGGCCCACTCTTCCGATGCCAGTAAAACGGCGGCCGAACCGTCGGTCAGGGTCGTCGAGTTGCCGGCCGTCAGTGTGCCGTTCGAGGTGCGATCGAAAGCCGGCTTGAGGCTGGCCAGCTTGTCCAACGACGTGTCCGGACGAACGATATTGTCGCGAATCACGCCGGCATGCGGCTTGACCAGGTCGTCGAAAAAGCCGGACTCCCAGGCCTGGGCGGCTTTCTGGTGGCTTTCGAAGGTGAGTTCATCCTGGGCCTCGCGCGAGATCGCCCATTCCCTGGCCATTCGTTCGCAATGCTGTCCCATGGAGAGGCCGGTGCGCGGTTCGGAGTTGCGTGGTGGTTGCGGTGCCAGTTCACCCGGGCGAAATCCCTTGAAGACCTTGAGCTTGTCACCAAAACTGCGCGCCTTCGACAGCTTGATCAGTCGCCGGGCGAAGCGACGCTGAAAGACGACGGGAGCATCGGAAGTGGTGTCGGTGCCGCCGACGATGGCACAGTCGATCTGTCCAGCGGCGATCTGACCGCCGGCCATGAGGGCTGCCTGCAGGCTGGTGCCGCAGGCCTGCTGCAGCGTGATGCCGGGGGTGAGCGGCGACAACGAGGTCGAGAGCACGGCTTCACGTGCCAGGTTCCAGTCCTTGGAGTGGGTGGTGACCGCGCCGGCAACGACCTGGTCGATCTTCTTGCCGTCGAGCTGGTAGCGGTCGACCACGCCCTGGATGGCGGCTGCGAGCATGTCCATGTTGGTCTGCTCGGCATACAGCGTATTGGAGCGGCAGAAAGGAATGCGGCTGCCGCCGATGATGGCGATCTTGCGCAGGCTGTTGTCGGTCATCAGGACTGCTCCTTGTTGGCTTGGTCGCTGCTCGCGTTAGCGCTGGATTCGAGATAATGCATGGGTCCGCCACGGAATGGTGCGAAACCGGTACCGAAAATCATCCCGGCGTCGAGAAGGTCGGTCGACTCGACGACCCGATCGCGCAAGCACGACCGGCACTCGTCAAAGTAGGGTTGCATCAGTTGATCGGCGAGCTTGTCGAGGTCGTGACCCTCGGCCGCGCCCGAATCCCGTTCCGGCTTGCCTTTCTTCCACTTGTAGAAACCCTCCCCGGACTTCTTGCCCAGCTTGCCGGCCTCGATCATTTCTTCCAGTACCTTGCGGTCTTCGCCGGCTTCGTCGCCCATCAGGGTCTTGATCACGCCAAGGCCGACATCCAGGCCAACCGTGTCGGCCAGTTCCACCGGGCCCATCGGCATGCCGAACTTGACCGCGGCCTTGTCGAGTGCTTCCTTGGGAATGCCCTCGCGATGCATCTTCATGGCATTGCGCATGTAGGGCGCAAGCACGCGGTTGACCAGAAAGCCGGGAGTGGAAGTCACCGGCAGGGCGTACTTGCCGATCTGGGTGGCGAAACTGGAACCGTCGTTGACGCGATTGCGGTTGGACTTCTGGTCGTAGACGACCTCGACCAGCGGCATCTTCGCGACCGGGTTGAAGAAATGCAGACCGATCAGGCGTGATGGATCATCCAGCACATCGGAAAGTTCTGCCAGCGGAATAGCCGAGGTGTTGGTCGCCAGTATGGCGTGTTTCGGTGCCTTGCGATTGACCTCGGTAAACAATTCGCGCTTGGCGTCGCGGTCCTCGAAGATGGCCTCGATGACGACATCGGCCTGGGCCAGGCCATTGCCTTCCAGGTCGGCAATCAGCCGTGTCTGGGCAGCGGCCACAGCGGTCGGTGTCTTCAGTTTGCGCTTGAACAGCGATCTGGCCCGCTTGATGGCCGGCTCGATGTGCTTCATCTCGCGATCCTGGAGGGTGACTTCCAGGCCACGGGAGGCACACCATGCGGCGATGTCGCCGCCCATCACGCCGGCGCCGATGACGTGGACCCGACGGGCCTTGAAATCGGAGCGCTTGCCCTGGGCCTTGAGCTCTTCCATCAGGCGGAAGACACGCCTCAAGTTGCGCGAGGTGTCACCGGCCAGCAGGCGTGGAACCTTTTCGGCCTCGATGCGGATCATCTCCGCGGTCGAATCACCGGCCGCCTCGTAGGCGTCGATCAACTCATAGGGTGCCGGGTAGTGTTCCTTGCGAGCCTTGGCCGCGGTCTGCTTGCGCATCTGGCCGGCCAGGATCTTGCGCACCGGTGTCCAGGTGGTCGCGCGGGCCTTCAGCCCGGGTTGTTTCGATTTCTTCTTCTTGCTCACTGCAGCGCGTGCGGCCCAACGCAGGGAGCCGTGCTGGTCGACGGTCTGGTCGATCAGGCCCATGCCGCGTGCGGCCCTGGCTCTGAGCATGCGGCCGGTCAGCATGATCTGCATGGCATTGAGTCCGCCGATCGCCCGGATGCTGCGCCCCGAGCCGCCGAAGCCGGGATAGATGCCGAGATTGACTTCCGGAAACCCGATGCGGGTGTGATCGGCATCGAGTGCAATACGCCAGTCGAAGCATAGCGACAGTTCGAGCCCACCGCCGAGGCAGTACCCCTCGAACGCCACGACCGTGGGGAAGGGCAGGGTGTCGATACGCTGGAACAGACCGTGCACCTGCGTGACGTTTTCTTCGAGTTCCGACACCTTGTCGGTGGCGTCAAACTCGCGCACATCGGCGCCGACGATGAAGGATTTTGGCTTGCCCGACATCAGGACCAGGCCGGCTGGCTTGTCGGCTTCCAGGCGGGTAACGATCTGCTCGAGTTCGTTCAGAACCTCGTTGCCCAGGGTGTTGACCTTTTCGTCGCCGCGGTCGATGTAGAGCCAGGCGACGCCGTCAATGTCGGTTTCCAGGCGCCAGTGTTTATAGGTGTTGCCGTTGGAAGCTGTGGCGGACATCCTTGTTTCACTCCATTCCGGTGCGTATGGGGATAGCTTATCACTGTGCCGGTTACGCTTGCGGCAAACTGCCCGGAACCGGCAGGCCGGCAACCCTGAGCATGTCCGCCACCGCGATCAACGGCAGCCCGACCAGCGCCGTGGGGTCGTCGCTGGTGATGGCTTCAGTCAGGGTGATGCCCAGCGCCTCGCTTTTCATCGCCCCGGCGCAGTCCAGCGGCTGGTCGTCGCGGATGTATTGCTCGATGGTGTCCGGAGTCAGCTGTCGCATGCGGACCCGGGTCGGTACGAGACGAACCTGTTCACGCTCATTGCCGACGACCGCCACTGCCGTATGAAAGACCACTTCGCGGCCACTGCAGAACGTCAGTTGTTCGATCGCCCGCTCGACCGTGCCCGGCTTGCCCAGTAGCGAGCCGGCACACTCGGCCACTTGGTCGGAGCCGATGACGATGGCATCGGGATGCCTGGCGGCGACCGCATTCGCTTTCAGCAGCGCCAGGCGCCAGGCCAGATCTGCGCCGTCTTCGGCCTCTTCGGCGCGTTCATCCACATCGGGTGAGACAACAGTGAAAGCGAGTCGCAGACGGGTCAGAAGTTCGCGGCGGTAGGGGGAGCCGGAGGCGAGAATCAGTTCAGACATGCACTTTCCTTTCTCCGTCGGGTTGCACTGCCCTTATTTCAGGGGCTCAAGCAATTGTGACAGAACAAATTCCAATGGTATAATGCCCGGCTTATGTCGCGAGATTTTCCCGACTGGATTCAACCGGAGAAGGCAGCGGCCGCGCGGCGTGAGTTCGCCGGCACGGTGCCCCTCAAACGGCTCGAACGCCTGACTGGCATGATAGCCGATCCGGGCGAGGCTGAAATTGCCTTCGAGTTGCGTTTTGCCCATGACGACCAGCGCCAGGTTCGCGTCGAGGTCAGGGTGAAGGGGCGAGTGCCGCTGACTTGTCAGAGGTCGTTGAAGGTGTTCCATCACGAACTGGACAGCCAGTCGGTGGTAGGGATTGTCGGCAGCGAACGTGACGCTGAGGCCTTGCCTGACGACTATGAACCGTTGATGGCCACCGAAGGCCGGATCGAACTGATCACGCTGATCGAGGAGGAAATGCTTCTCGGTCTGCCATTGGTCCCGGTCGATCCGGAATCGAATCGCCTCGGCGACGACAAGGATACCGGCGCCGATACCTATCGGCCATTCGCCGAGCTGGCGGATTTGAAAAAAGAACGCGATCAGGACTAGTTTTTCAAGGAGATCAACCATGGCTGTTCAAAAAAGTCGCAAGACCCCATCCAAGCGCGGCATGCGCCGCTCGCACGACAGCCTGAGCAAGGCGACGCTGTCGGAAGACCCCACCACCGGCGAGATTCATCGTCGTCATCACGTCACTGCCGAAGGCTTCTATCGCGGCCGCCAGGTCGTCGAGATCGTTCCAGAGGTTGACGAAGAGGACCTCGAAGAAGCCCAGGGTTGATGCCCCGGGCGAACTCGCGTCCGCATGCCTGAAAACCAACGCGTGAATATCGCCGTCGACGCCATGGGCGGGGACGGCGGTTGTGGCGTGGCCGTGAATGGTGCCGTTCAGGCGCTGTCGGGTGACGAGAGCCTCGCACTGCACCTGGTCGGCAATCGTTCCGAACTGGAATCGGCCCTCGCGCCGTTCAATGCCCGCCTGCGCGAACGGATCAGCCTGCACGATGCCGAATCCGTTCTTCCGATGGACGTCAGTACCGCCCGGGCGCTACGGCAGGGGCAGGGCAGCAGCATGCAACTCTCTCTCGAGTTGCTGGAAGACGGTCAGGCGCAAGCAGTTGTCAGCGCCGGCAATACCGGGGCCTTGATGGCATTGTCGAGGCAGGTCATGGGCATGTTGCCGGGTATCGAGCGCCCGGCCCTGATGGCGTCGGTCCCCGGAGCCGACAAACCAGTGTGGGTTCTGGATCTCGGTGCCAATGTGGGTGTCGATGCGCACCGTTTGTTGGAGTTTGCCAGACTCGGGCATTTTGCCGTCGAGGTGCTGACCGGCCGGATACCGCGAACCGGCCTGCTGAATATCGGGCACGAGCCGAGCAAGGGACCCGATGTGTTACGCGAGGCGGCTCGATTGATCGATGCCGAAGGTGCGATCGATTACACGGGATTCATCGAGGCCGATGCCGTGTTTGCCGGCGCGGTGGACCTGGTCGTGTGCGACGGCTTTGCCGGGAACATCCTGCTCAAGGGCGCCGAGGGCATGGTGAAACTCGTATTCGATGAAATTGATCGCGGACTCGGGCGTGGCCCCACCGGCTGGTTGGCCCGCCGCCACTTGCGGCGCCTGCATGACAGGCTCGATCCGGCCATGCATAATGGTGCCCCGCTGCTGGGTGTGCGTGGCACAGTGATCAAGAGCCACGGTGCCGCCTGCGCTCGTGGATTCGCCGCCGCCGTCAGGCTTGCGGCGCTGGAGGCGCGACGCAACCTGATCCCCGAGTTGGAACGCCGGCTCTGGGCAAGCTACTGACTGACGGAATTCATGGTTTTGGGAGTTGATCACGGCATGTACTCGCGCATCATCGGAACCGGCAGGTACCTGCCCGAGAAGGTCTTGACCAATGCGGATCTCGAGAAAATGGTCGATACCAGCGACCAGTGGATTCGTGAGCGCACCGGCATCACACAGCGACATGTCGCCGCCGAGGGGCAGACCACATGCGATCTGGCCGAGCAAGCCGCTCTCCAGGCCATGGAAGCCGCCGGGCTGAAGCCGAGCGATATCGACCTGTTGCTGGTCGGTACCACGACCCCGGACGTCATTTTTCCGTCCACCGCCTGCCTGCTGCAGCATCGTCTCGGGATGGCCGAGTGCGGCGCGTTCGACATCAACGCGGCCTGCTCGGGGTTCATTTATGCCCTGTCGGTCGCCGACCAGTACATCCGCAACGGCACTGCACGCAACGTGCTGGTCGTCGGCGCCGAAACCCTGACCCGGATGCTCGACTGGAATGATCGCGGAACCTGCGTGCTGTTTGGTGACGGTGCCGGCGCGGCCGTCCTGACCGCAGATGAAGAACCCGGCATTCTGTCGACCCATATCCACGCCAATGGCGGCTACAGCGACCTGCTCAAGGTTGATGTCGGCGTCTCTCGCGGGTTTCGCGCAGAGGAGCGCGGCGGCGTGGCCGTGTCCATGCGCGGCAACGAAGTATTCAAGGTGGCAGTGAACACGCTCGGTCGCATCGTCGACGAGACGCTGGCCGCGAATCAACTGGAAAAGGAAGACCTGGACTGGCTGATTCCTCACCAGGCCAACCTGCGCATCATCCAGGCGACGGCCCGCAAGCTGCGCATGTCCATGGACCAGGTCGTGGTGACTGTCGACCAACACGGCAACACCTCGGCCGCTTCGGTTCCCATGGCCCTGGACGTGGCGGTGCGCAGCGGGCGCATCAAGCGCGGCGACAAGCTCCTTCTGGAGGCCTTCGGCGGCGGCTTTACCTGGGGCGCGGCGCTGGTCGCTTACTAGCGCCACCACACATTACCGTCACCACTCATCACAATGACAGCAGAACGGGGAGTATGCATGTCGGATTTCGCGTTTCTCTTTCCCGGCCAGGGATCGCAGTCAGTCGGGATGCTGGCCGAGTTGGCCGATCGACACGAGCAGGTGCGCGCCACCTTCGACCAGGCCGGCAGCGTGCTGGGGATCGACTTGTGGCAGTTGGTCAGCAAGGGCCCGGAAGAAGAGCTCAATCGTACGGAACTGACCCAGCCGGCCATCCTCGCCGCCTCTGTGGCGGTATGGCGCCTGTGGAATGAGCTTGGCGGGCCGCGGCCGGCGAAACTGGCCGGACACAGTCTTGGCGAATATACGGCCCTGGTTGCCGCTGGCTCAATGGATTTCGAGAGTGCGATCACCGTGGTAGCCGAGCGGGGTCGCCAGATGCAGACCGCAGTACCTGCCGGGCGGGGGGCCATGGCGGCCGTCCTTGGCCTGGACGACGAAGTGGTCGAGGCGATTTGCCGCGAAGTGGCCGAGGACCAGGTGGTCGCGCCGGCCAATTACAATTCACCCGGACAGATCGTCATTGCAGGCAATGCTGCCGCTGTCGAGCGTGCGATGCACAAGTGCAGCGAAGCCGGGGCGCGGCGAGCAGTGATCCTCCCGGTCAGCGTGCCTTCCCACAGTGAACTGATGAAGCCGGCCGCGAAAGCCATGGCCGATGTGCTGGCCGAGGTCGAGATCCGCGCGCCAGAGATTCCCGTCATCCACAACTGCGATGTCGCCGAGCATGACGATCCGGATGGCATCCGGTCGGCACTGGTCGCACAACTGCACAGTCCCGTGCGCTGGACTGAAAGTGTGCGCACGATCACTGGCAGCGGTATCATGAAACTGGCAGAATGCGGGCCCGGCCGGGTATTGTCCGGCTTGGGTCGACGTATCGAGCGGGGCGCGCAATGGGCGGCATTGGAACAGCCCGGCGCCATCGAACAAACAATAGAAGAATGGAGGGAGAGCAACCCATGACCCCCGAGGCGATGAGCCGAATTGACAGCCGCGTGGCCCTGGTCACCGGCGCCAGCCGAGGCATCGGCCAGGCCACGGCCGCGTGGTTGAAAGCCATGGGAGCGGACGTTTTCGGTACCGCGACCAGCGAGGCCGGAGCCGATGCGATCAGTGAGCGGCTGGGCGATGGACGGGGCCTGGTCCTGAACGTGACAGACGGTGAGTCGATCAACGACGTGGTCGGCCGGATCGCCAAGGATGCCGGTGCCGTCACCATCCTGGTCAACAATGCGGCGATTACCCGTGACCAGTTGCTGATGCGGTTGAAGGACGAGGACTGGGATACGGTCATCGATACCAATCTGCGTGGCGTGATGCGCACCACCCGCGCCTGCCTGCGTGGCATGCTGAAGGCCCGTTTCGGGCGCATCATCAACATCTCCTCGGTGGTTGGCTATAGTGGCAATCCGGGCCAGTCCAACTACGCTGCCGCCAAGGCCGGTGTCGCCGGATTCACCCGGTCGGTCGCCCACGAGGTTGGTAGTCGCGGCATCACGGCCAATGTAGTCGCTCCCGGGTTCATCGATACGGATATGACCCGTGACCTCGACGAGGGGCAACGTGAGCGCCTGCAGGCCGGCATTCCGCTCGGGCGTTTGGGCAAGGTCGACGACGTCGCCGCCTCCGTCGGCTTCCTGGCCAGCGAGGCCAGTGCCTACGTGACGGGACAGACGCTGCACGTCAACGGCGGCATGTACATGACGTAAATTATCAATTTAGTAGCTTTACCCATTGATATATAAGAGATAATTAATAATGGGCCACCGGGGTAGGAATGTGTTTCGGTGGTCAACTCTACTGGCAGTGAACGCAATTGTTCACTACAATGTGCCCGCTTCGGGCAACCCTTGTTCAACTGAGGAAACCACCAATGAGCAGCATTGAAGAACGAGTCAAGAAAATCGTGATCGAGCAGCT
>SKZJ01000255.1 GCA_007127425.1 Wenzhouxiangella sp. | reverse complement strand
TTCCGCAAGATCTCCACCAGCATCCAGGATTCCATGGGCGATGTCACTCACGTCACCGAGGAGGCGGTCAACGGCCACCAGGTGATCAAGATCTTCGGCGGCCAGCCGCAGGAGCGTGAGAACTTTCACACCATCAACGATCGCAACCGCCGACTGCACCTGCGCCTGGTCGCCACCCAACTGGTGTCGTCTTCGCTGGTGCAGCTGGCCGCCGGTATCTCGGTCATCGTGTTGCTGATCATCGCCGCCAGTCAGTTGATGGATACCGAGGTGACCGCGGGCATCTTCATGTCGGTGCTGGCGGCGATGGCCGCCTGCATTCCCCCACTCAAGCGTCTGACCAAGATGCACGTGATGATCGAGAAGGGGGTGGCGGCCGCCGACAGCATCTTCAGGCTGATGGATACCCCCGCCGAAGCGGATGAGGGTACGGCAGAACCCGAGCGTGTCAGCGGCAGGATCGAGTTTCGCTCGGTGAACTTCACCTATCCGAACACCGAGCGTCCCGCGCTGCAGGATATCAACCTGGAAATCGGCGCCGGCCAGGTGACCGCGCTGGTCGGTCGTTCCGGCTCGGGCAAGAGCACGCTGGTCAAGCTGCTGCCCCGCTTCTACCTGCCGACCAGCGGCCAGATCCTGGTCGACGGCATCGATATTGTCGACTTCAAGCTGGCCGCCCTGCGTAGCCAGATCGCCATGGTCAGCCAGGACGTGGTGTTGTTCAATGACACGGTTGCGCGCAACATCGCCTACGGTGCCTCGGCGTCGGTCTCGAAGGAGAGCATCATTGCCGCTGCCAAGGCAGCGCACGCCATGGAGTTCATCGAGCGCCTCCCACACGGGCTGGATACGCCGATTGGGGAAGACGGCGGCCTGCTGTCGGGCGGGCAGCGCCAACGCATCGCCATTGCCCGGGCGCTGTTGAAGGATGCACCCATCCTGATTCTCGACGAGGCCACCTCGGCACTGGACGCTGAATCCGAGCAGACCGTACAGGCCGCACTCGACAACCTCATGCGTGATCGCACCACGCTGGTCATCGCCCATCGCCTGGCGACCGTGCAGAAGGCCGACCGGGTGGTGGTGCTGGACCAGGGCAGGATCATCGAGTCCGGCACCCACCAGGAGCTTGTCGAGCGTGATGACGGCCTGTACCAGTACTTGCACCGCCTGCAGCTGGCCGGCAGCCAGTCGGGCTGATGAGTCGGATTCGCGACCGGGTTGAGCGTTACTTCAACGGGCTGTGGTACGAACAAACGCAGCCCGGCCTGGCATGGCGTGCCTTGTCCGGCATTTACGGTCTCACTGCCGGCAACCGCGTTTCCGATGATCGCGGGCTGCCGCCGGGGCCGGTCATCGTGGTCGGCAACATCACCGTCGGCGGCGGCGGCAAGACCCCGGTGGTGGCCTCACTGGCCGCGGCTCTGGCCGAAGAGGGACGGCGCGTGGCCGTGATCAGCCGTGGTTACGGTGGACAATCACCGTCCCGACCGCTGCGGGTGCAGGCCAGCGACGATCCCCGGGTCTGCGGCGACGAACCCCTGATGCTTGCCCGCTCCACCGGCTGCCCAGTATGGGTCTGTCGCAAGCGCAAGCTCGCCATGCAGGCAGCCTTCGACGACGGTGCCGAGGTCGTGCTGTCCGACGATGGCCTGCAGCATACCGCCATGCCGAGAAGCTTCGAGATTTGCGTGATCGACGAGGCGCGCGGATTCGGCAATGGCCGGCTGTTGCCGGCCGGGCCGTTGCGGCAGCCGCTCGAACGCCTGGAGCGCGTCGACCTGGTGTTGCGCAAGCGCTCCGGCCACGCATCGGAGCGAACAGACCTGCCCGGACTGGCATTTACCATCGAGCCCGGCCCTGCCTACCGCCTTGGCGATCGTCGGCCGGTCAACCTGACGGGCACACAGCCCCTGGATGCAGTGTGCGGCATCGCCAACCCGGACAGTTTTTTTGCCACGCTGGAGGCACTCGGCCTGCAGTTCCGTCGCCACGCATTCCCCGACCACCATGCCTTCCGGGAGTCCGACCTGGCGGGGCTGGAAGGGCCGTTGGTCGTTACCGAAAAGGATGCCGTCAAGCTCGAAGGCCTGGATGCAATACCCGAGACCTGGGTCTTGCCGGTCCGAGCATGCTTGCCCGAAGCGGCGCTACAGGCAATCCGGACACATGCAGGAGAATTTCTTAAACCATGAACCAGTTTCACGTCATCATTCCGGCCCGCATGGCGTCGACCCGGCTCGAGCGCAAACCGCTGGTCAACCTCGGCGGCCAACCGCTGGTGGTCCGTGTGCTCGAGCGCGCTCGTGCCTGCGGGGCATTGAGCGTGCACGTGGCGACCGACAACGCGGAGATCGCGGCCGTAGTCGAGGCCGCCGGGGGCGAAGCCGTGATGACTTCCGCACATCATCGGACCGGTACCGATCGCCTCTCGGAGGCGGCACAGGCGCTCGGCCTGGCCGATGACGCCATCGTGGTCAACCTGCAGGGCGATGAACCCGACATGCCACCAGCCTGTGTCCGCCAGGTGTCGCAACTGTTGCAGGACCATCCGGGGGCAAGCATGGCGACACTGTGGTGGCCGATCGATCGAGAATCCGACTGGCGCGATCCCAACGTGGTCAAGCTGACGGTCGATGCCGGTGGGAAAGCACTGTACTTCTCGCGTGCACCTATTCCGCACCCGCGCGACGGCGGTTGGCCGGAAGCCCATGCGCGTCGGCACATCGGGCTCTACGCCTACCGCGCCGGGGCACTGTCGGCGTGGCCCGAATTGCCGTCCAGCGCACTGGAGGCCACGGAGTCACTGGAGCAATTAAGGGCACTGGAGGCCGGCTGGCGTATCGTCTGCGAGCAGGCTGTGGCCGCCGTGCCGCCGGGCATCGACACGCCGGCCGACGTCCGTCGATACCTGGAGAGCACCAATGCACCCTGAGGGGCGATTGCGCTAGACTGGAAAGCGAATAGACTTGATAAACCTACTTAGGTTATCCGTATAACCGCATGGAAAGTATACTTTTTATTTGTCTCGGCAACATCTGTCGCAGCCCGACGGCCAAGGCCGTATTCGACTACAAGCTGCAACGGGCCGGCGTGACCCTGAGGACCGACTCTGCGGGCACGACCGGGTACCACCAGGGCAGTCCGCCCGATCCGCGCGCCATTCACGCCGCGAGTGAATGGGGGCTGGATATCAGCACCGAGCGTGCCAGGATCGTCACCGTCGAGGACTTCACCCGATTCGAACGCATCTATGCCATGGATCGCTCCAATCTCGCCGATCTCCGGGAGCGGATGCCGGCTGACGCCAGTGCCCAGGTGGACCTGCTGATGAGCCTGGCGCCGGACTACGGCCTCGACGAGGTGCCGGATCCATACTACGGCGGGGAAGACGGCTTTCGCCGCGTGCTCGACATGCTGGAAACAGCCGCCGATCGCCTGATCGATGAACTGGGAGCGCGTTCGCGCCCATGAGCCGTTTCGACGGTCGCGCCTTTGCCCGGAACCTGTCGACCGGTCCCGGCGTGTACCTGATGCGCGATGCCGACGGCAAAGTACTTTATGTCGGCAAGGCCCGCAATCTGCAGCGTCGCGTCGCCAGCTATTTCACCCGCCAGCAGCGCAGTCCACGCATCGAGTTGATGCTGCGCAAGGTGGCTTCCATGGAAGTCAGTCTGACGCGGACCGAGGCCGAGGCGCTGCTGCTGGAGAACGAGTGGATCAAGGCCCATCGACCCCGCTTCAACGTCAGCCTGCGTGATGACAAGAGCTACCCCTGGATCCGCCTTGAGGCCGGCCATGAGTTCCCGCGCATCGGTTTCTACCGGGGCTCACGAAAACCGCCGCATCGCTATTTCGGACCCTATTCCAGCGCCGGGGCGGTGCGCGAGGCACTCAACCAGATCTACCGCCTGTTCGGCATCCGGCAGTGCCGTGACACGGTATTCGCCAATCGCACGCGTCCGTGTTTGCAGTACCAGATCAACCGCTGTAGCGCGCCCTGCGTCGGCTATATCAGCAAGGAGGCCTACCAGCGCGACGTCGAGGCGGCCGTTCGCTTCCTGCAGGGTCGCAACGAAGAAGTGATCGAATACCTCGCCGAGCGCATGGAGGAGGCCAGCCGGCAACTCGAGTTTGAACGTGCCGCTCAGTTTCGCGATCGCATTCGCAGCATGCAGAAGGTGCGCGCCAGCCAGTACGTCACCGGTGGTGTCACCGACCTCGACGTGATCGGCATGAGCGTGCTGCCGGGTCGAGCCGCGCTGCACGTTGTCGAGTTTCGCCATGGCCGCAATGTCGGTGGCCGAACCTACTTTCCCGGCAACCTGCACGAAGACATGGAGGAAGCCGATATCATGTCCGGCTTTCTCGGACAGTACTACGCCGAGCGCCGCCCACCGCCGGAGATCCTGCTGTCACAGTCCCCCGGGGAACCAAAACTGTGGGAAGAGGCACTGGGCAGTCGACGGGAGGCCGCGGTGAAACTGCGCTGGCGCCTGCGCGGCGAGCGCAGCGAGTGGGTGCGGCTGGCGGTTGCCAACGCCGACGATGCCTTGCGCCGGCGGCTGGCCGAACGCGACCAGATCGGCACCGGACTGGCGGCACTGGCCGATCTGCTGGAACTGCCGACTCCGCCGGAGCGGATCGAGTGTTTCGATATTTCCCACATTTCCGGCACCGAGACGGTCGGTTCCTGCGTAGTCTTCGGCCCGGGGGGCGCGGACAAGAAGGCCTACCGGCGCTACAACATCCACGACATCACACCGGGTGACGACTACGCGGCCATGGGCCAGGTGCTCAAGCGACGCTACAATCGGGCGCTGGAGCAGGAGGACACGTTGCCCGACCTGGTTATCGTCGACGGCGGCAAGGGCCAGTTGAGTCGTGCACGCGAGGAGATGGAAGCGCTGGGTCTGGATGCCGTGCCGCTGCTGGGTGTGGCCAAGGGACCGGCACGCAGGGCGGGCTACGAGACCCTGATCTTCGGTGAGCGCGAAGCCGTGCCCGGACCGCACGATCCGGTATCGCACCTGATCCAGCAGATTCGCGACGAGGCCCACCGTTTTGCCATCAGCGGCCATCGCAAGCGGCGCCAGAAGCGTGCCCAGGCCTCGCCGCTGGAGCAGGTGGCCGGCATCGGGCCGAAACGGCGACAGCAGCTACTCAAGCACTTCGGCGGCCTGCAGGGTCTGTCCAATGCCGGCGTCGACGAGATCGAGCGCGTCCCCGGCATTTCCCGCAAGCTCGCGGAGCAGATCGCCAGCCATCTGCAGGCGTCTTCCGGCAAGACATGAAGATTTCAGCCGGACGAACCAACGAATCAAAGAACAAACCCGGACCCGACTGCGGGATAATAGCCCTGCCTACTTGCGGAGAATGTCCTTGCACCTGACCATACCGACCATGTTGACGCTGTTGCGCATCGTGCTGATTCCGGTGCTCGTGGTGGCGTTCTACTTGCCGGTGGAATGGGCCAACGTGCTGACCGTGACCATCTTCGTACTGGCGGCCATCACCGACGCCCTGGACGGATGGGTCGCACGCCGCTACGGCATGACCAGCAGCTTTGGCGCCTTTCTCGATCCGGTCGCCGACAAGCTGATGGTCGCCGTCGCCCTGATCCTGATCGTGCAGCGTCATCCGGAAGTGGTGATGGCCCTGTCGGCCGCGGTCATCCTCGGGCGCGAAATCACCATTTCCGCGCTGCGCGAGTGGATGGCGGCGCTGGGTGAGGCGGCCCGGGTCAAGGTGGCCTGGACCGGCAAACTCAAGACCATTCTGCAAATGGTGGCGATCGGTTTCCTGCTGTACGGCGAACCGTTGTGGACCATCCCGGTGCTCGAGATCGGCCGCTGGTTGCTGGTCGCGGCCGCCATACTGACCCTGCTTTCCATGCTCGCCTACCTGCGTGCGGCCTGGCCGGCCGTGCGGCAGCAGTCGGAATAAACCGGACACAGGAACTCCAATGTCACGAAACAGGACCAATCGGGTTGCCATGGCCGAGCAGGCCGACCGCCACGAGCTCTACGAAGACAGCGTCCAGGATCCCGAATCCGAACTCGAGTTTGTCAGCGAAACCTTCGAGACGCTGACCGGCCGGCCATTACGATCGATTCGCGAAGACTTCTGCGGCACGGCCAATACCGCCTGCCACTGGGTTCGTTCCGGCCCGGACCACAGCGCCATCGGCGTCGACCTGGACGGAGATGTGCTGGAGTGGGGCAGAGGGCATCACCTTGTTGAGCTCAATGCCGACCAGGCCAAACGCATCCGGCTGCTGCAGGACAACGTCATGACGGTGTCCACCGAACCGGTCGATGCCGTCCTGGCAATGAATTTCAGCTACTACCTGTTCACCAACCGTGAATTGCTGCGCGCCTACTTCGAGCGGGCGCGTGAGGCACTGGTTGACGACGGCCTCCTGTTCCTCGATGCGTTCGGCGGCTACGACGCCCACCGCGAACTCGAGGAACGCACCGAGTACGACGACTTCACCTATGTCTGGGACCAGGCCAGCTTCGATCCGATCCACCACCACATGACCTGCCTGATCCACTTCGAGTTTCCCGATGGCTCCGAGATGAAGCGGGCCTTCGAGTACTACTGGCGCCTGTGGACGCTACCGGAAATTCGGGAACTGCTCATCGAGGCCGGCTACTCCGACGTGAGTGTTTACTGGGAAGGCACGGATGAGGACACGGGCGAGGGCAACGGCATCTACGAACCGGCCGAGGTCGGCGATGCCGATGCCGGGTGGATCTGTTACCTGGTGGCCCGAAAGTAGCCCGTTCGAAGTCGCGGGCTCAGAAGAATCCGCTCACTTCCCGCAGCCAGTCTTCCAGCCCTTCGTATTCGTCCGGGATCGCCTCGACGAATCGATCGATATCCAGTTCATGCACGGCGGCGAAATGATCGTCATGTTCGTGGAGACTGAGCAGCGCCTGCTGGATCTCGCGCTGAATTTCTTCCGGTACGGCCG
>SKZJ01000319.1 GCA_007127425.1 Wenzhouxiangella sp. | reverse complement strand
TGATTTGAACTCCCGTTTGACGGCACCGATTATCGGGAAAAAGGCTGAACCGCGCCTGAGCCGGAAGTCATGGACTGGCGAGCAGATCGGCAACCGGCTCACCCAGGTGCTCGGCGAGCAGGTCGCGGTAGAACGCACTCTGCATCAGGCCGCCGTCGTGCTCGAAGAACGCCTCGAGCACGGGTTGCCAGTCGTTGTTCAACGGCATGATGACGCCGAACTCCTCGCCGGGATCGTCGAAAGCGGGGTGATGCCGAAGCGGCGCGCCGCGATCACGGGCACCGTAGTAATTGTAGGCATCGATGTAACCGAAGTGCGTGCCGTCGGCCGCCGCGGCGATAATCTCGTCGTTGCTGCCGGCACGCTCGATCTCGAGTTCCGGCCAGTGCTCCTCGCGCAGTGCCTCAAGCCGCGTCTCGTGCAGGGTGCCGGCGAAGGCCAGGGCCTTGAAACCTTCGAGATATTCGGCCGCTTCGGCCGGGCCGGGAACCGTGGCCACGTCCTCGTGCGTGATCAGCACGGCGATGTTGTTGAGGTAGGGCGGCGAAAAGGCCAGTTCCTCACGCCGATTGTCAGTGATCGTGACGTTGCCGATTCCGAACACGCCGCCCTCGGCATCGCGCACCCGACCGTAGAACACCGACCAGTCCGTCTCCTCGACGAAATCCAGCCGCAGCTCGACCCCCCGCTCGTCGGCGACGTAGTCGGCGAAACGGCGCATGATCTCGACCGTGACCCCGGTCAGCTGACCGTCATTGTCACGGTAGGCCCAGCCGGCGGCCGGAACATACAGCACGGTAACCGTGGCGTGGCCGGCATCGCGGGCCTTGTGCAGTGACGCACCACAATCGGCGGCCACACCGGCCAGGGGGAGGATGAGCAGCGTCCAGAACAAGATCAGTCGAATACGCATGATGGGCGTGCCTGTCGGAACCAGCCCGGATCATAAAGCAAAAAAAGGCCGGCCACGTGGGCCGGCCAAGTCCGGTTTGAGGGCGCCTGGTTGCAGACGCTGCAGGCCGAGGTCGATAGGGGAGCAACCTGCAGTGTTCCACTTGCGCCAGGCGATGAACCGGATTCGTTAACGACAGAACTGGTCGAGTGCCTGGCGGTACTCGCCCGGGTTCAGGCCGCGCTCATCATTGCGTCCGGCCCGGTCGTAGTTGCTCGACAGGCAAGGCAGGGCAGCGGCCTCCGAACGGCTGATGTAGCCGTCACCATCGGCATCGAGTTCTTCAAAGCTCGGCAGCTCGAGGGCCAGGGCCGTGGCCATGGCCAACGCAGCCACCGACGAGACCAGGATGGGGAATCGCTTGAAGGTTGTCATCACGTCATCTCCTGTACTGGTTGTGGATTGGTTCGAGTTGCAGCCAACTCGCCCCACTATCTGCAAAAGCCATGCCACAGCATGCAAGAGACTGATATATCGGACGTTATGGTGCCGGGTGCCCGGTGCCGCGCCAAAGGAGTGTTGCCTGACGGCGACAGCGCCGCACGAGAAAAGGCCCCGGAATGCCACAGGCCGGGCCAAAGCCGCTGTCACCGATTGGCGACAGACTCAATCTCCGGCTGGATCGCGCTTGAAATCGGCCGGACGAAGCTGGTGGCGCTTGAGCAATCGGTAGAACTCGGTACGATTGCGTCCGGCCAGCCGGGCCGCCTCGCTGACGTTGCCGCCACTCATGCGCAGCACCCGGGCGAGATAGTCCCGCTCGAAAACTCCGCGTGCCTCCGCAAGCGGGCGCACCACCGGCTTTTCCCGGCGCAGGGCTCTTCGCACCAGGTCGGCCGGCACCGGGCCCTTGCGGCACAGCACCAACACCTGTTCCACCACGTTGCGCAATTCACGCACGTTGCCGGGCCAGTCATGGCCGGCAAGCAGTCGCATCGCCTCGGGTGAAAAACCCGACACCCGACCCGAGGCTGGACGGTCGGCCTGCAGTTCGGCCAGGAAATGCTCGGCAAGCAGGACGATATCTTCAGGTCGTTCCGCCAGGCGCGGGAGGTTCATCGAGACCACGTTGAGGCGGTAGAACAGGTCCTCGCGAAACTCGCCGTCGCGCATCGCCTGCTCGAGATCCCTGTGGGTAGCCGAGACAATGCGCACATCGACGGAGATCTCGTCCTGGGCGCCCACCGGGCGAATCGCTCGTTCCTGCAGGGCGCGCAGGAGCTTCACCTGGAAGGCCGCCGGCATGTCGCCGATCTCGTCGAGAAACAGGGTGCCGCCATCCGCCTGGATGAACAGCCCGTCGCGGTCGGCATCAGCGCCGGTAAATGCGCCCTTGCGGTGGCCGAACAGTTCGGCCTCGAGCAGGTCCGATGGCACAGCGGCACAGTTGAGTGCCACGAACTGCCGGCCCGCCCTTCGACTGGCGGCATGAATCGCGCGTGCGATCATCTCCTTTCCGGTACCGCTATCACCGCGGATCACCACGCTGGCTTCGCTTTCACCGATCAATTCCAACTCGGCAAGCAATTCCTCCATGAGCCGACTCTGCGTGACGATGCCCTCTCGCCAGGCTTTTTTTCGATGGCTGGCCCGGTGCCCGACCGCTTCACGAACGGTGTCGACCAATTCACTGCTGTTGAACGGCTTGGTCACGAAGGCATGGGCGCCTTCGCGCGTGGCCGCTACCGCGTCGGGGATGGTGCCATGCGCGGTCATGATGATCACCGGCAGGGTCGGCGCCTGTTCCCGCAGTTGCCTGAACAATGCCATGCCGTCCATTCCTTCCATGCGCAGGTCGGTGACCACCACGTCCGGATAACCGGCAGCCATCGTTCCCAGTGCCGCACTCGCACTTTCGACCGCCTCGACCCGGAAGCCGGATGCCTCGAGGCGAAGGGAGATCAGCCTGAGCAGGCCGGGATCATCATCGACCAACAGGACCCTGGGTTGAATGTCTTGCCCCGGTTCACCTTCGCCCATCGACATCTCTCCCGTCGTTTTCGGCTGTCTCCGACTGAGTGTCCTCGAGTTGCCGCTCAATCATGCGCAGAGCCCGAAGCCTGTTCTGCGTTTCGCGGTGTTCATGTCTTTCCTCGGCGAGTTCGGACTCAAGCTCGCGGCATCCGGCCTCGGTTTTCAGGAGTGACTGCTGTTGAGTCGCCAGAACCCGCAGTAGATGGCGCACGTCCTCGCTCAGATGACCCGCCTCGCCCTGATGCAGGCGGGACATTCGCTCCAGGCCGCGGCGGTGATGGCGCACCGGTTCCGGCCCGTAGACTTCGAGCAGTGCCAGCTCAAGTTCGGCGACTACCGTATTCATGCGCTCCAGTCCCTGACGCCAGTTGTCCAGCTCCTGTAGCTGGACACGCTGGTAGCGCTCAATGCGCTCGAGCACATCACTGACGGTGGGCTGGTTCAGGGCAGACGTTTCCGCCAGGGTCGCTTCACCCAGGGTGGCCGATGGCCAGGCACAACCCAGGGCGATCGCCAGCCACAAGGCGACACCGGTATCAGTTCTCATTCTCGACCTCCTCGCTGGAATGGACGGGCAGGCAGATCCGAAAGACGCTGCTCCAGCCCGGGCGGGGCACCAGCTCGACCTCTCCGCCATGGGCCTCCACCAGATTGCGACAGATACTCAGGCCCAAGCCGCTTCCCGGGATACTGCCCTGGGCGGCGGCCTGACCACGATAGAACGGTTCAAACAGGCGATGACGGTCCCCGGCCGCAATACCGACGCCCTGGTCGGCCACCTCGATCAAAAGACAGGTCTCTGCGCGCACGGCCGAGATTCGGATCGCTCCACCAAGGGGGGAATACTTGATGGCGTTGGAGACCAGGTTATCCAGCGCCGTGCGCAGCAAATCGTGGTTCCCGGTCAACGTGAGATTCGGCACGATCGCGCACTGAATCTTGATCGTACGCGCGGTCAATTCCAGGGCATGATCTTTCAACAGCTCATCGACCAGGTCGTCGAGCGACACTTGCTGGTCCAGTTCCAATTCAAGGCCGCCGCGCAACTGGTTATAGCGCAACAGGGAGTCGATCTGGTCCTGCAGACGCCCGGTATTGGCGCGAACGATGTCCAGCACCTCGCTCTGGCGTTCGTTGAGTGGCCCGAACAATTCTTCCTCAAGCAGGCTGGCGCCTTCGCGGATGGCACTGAGCGGCGTTTTCAACTCGTGTGATACCTGTCCCAGCAAACGCTGGCGATCCCGCTCCATGCGCTGCAAGCGTCGCCTCGCCCATTCCAGCCTGACCGAGAGCGCACGCAGGTCACGCGGCATACTGACCGGCTCGATGGGTGCGGAGTCCGCCTGGGCCAGGGCTCGAATGCCCTGGTCGAGACGCCGTACAGGACGATTGATCAGGCCGGTGAAGATCAGGGCCAGTCCGATAGCAAGAGGCACGATCATGCCCACCAACACCAACCAGGTAGTACGCGCACTACGGCCCATTCCGGCCAACCGCTCCAGATCGTGGCCAGCCATCTCATCGACCTGGTCGGTGATGGCCCGGGACAGGGCTTCCAGTTCACGATAGCCCTGGGCCAGCGCTGTCGGCCATTCCGCACCGTCGTTGACGGTGAGAACAGACTCCGCCAACAGTGCCTCGCGGGCCACCAACTGCTCAAGCCGTTCCTGCAAGTCAGGCTCCAGTTCCATGGCCATGAGCATCCTGGCGCGGCGGTAAAAAGCTTCGCGCTGGCGGGCGAGACTGGCTTCTGCCTCTTGATCGTGCAGTACACGGTACTGACGTACCGCGCGCTCCACCGCGACCAACTGGCGCGCCAGTTCCTGGGAGATCCGGTTGAGGTCGGTGGTCCGTTCGAAAAGGTACTCGCTCTGGCCGGTGACTGTGCGGATCTGATGACCGGCGATGACCAGACCGACGATCAGCGGGGCACCAACCAGGATGAACCCGAACAACAGTAGTTCCAGCACCGATCGGCTGCGGGTGCGACGACGCACCTGACGCAAAAGGTGCCGAAACTTGCCGGGAATGGAAGTCAAGGGGCTGGTCAGCATGGCCTTCGATTTGCCGGATTAGCGCGCGGACGCGAATACCCCCCGGTTGCTCCCCAGTGTAGCGCAAGCGCTTGCCAAACAACACGCCATGCGCCCGGGCCCCGCCCGATCTCCCCGGGCCAATTGGTGTCGGCCGGTGGCGACAGCAGGCCGGATTACGCAGTTCTCCGGATAGGCGTCATTGGGCACGGTGGAGACAATGCTCGCCACACGACGACATCGTGATTCCATTCAACCAGGAGAGACTTAGATGACACCCAGATTCCTTTCGGCCCTTGCCACACTCGTTTTCGCTATCACGCTCGCCTTTCAGGCCGCTGCCGGAACGCCGGTGACCGAGAACGGTGTGACCACCATCCACCTTGACCAGTACAACGGCTACTTCGCTGCCGAGGAAACGCTGGCCGGGCTGGAGCCGGGCAACTATCGCTTTGTGATCACCAACAAGGCCGACAAGGTCGTCGGCTGGCAATTGCAGAACGGCAAGACCCATGAACAACTCGACATGTTTCCGCTGCAACCGGGCGAAACCGGTGTGAGCGAGGTGGAGATCACCGCTGATGGCTTCCGCTACCGCTGCCCGATCAACCCGACCCCCTGGTACGACGTGGGTGTCGGTGGCTGACCTCCAGACAAGCTGTTGGCCCGCAACAGCATGTCTCTTTCGCCCGGCCCCGGTCGGGCGTTTTTTACTCGTCAGTCAACGACCGCCACTGCCCCTGCAGCAACCACACGGCGGAGGACTCGCCCTCGCGAAACGTCGCATGTCCGAGTAGCACCCGGCCGTCGTCGGCCAAGTCGAGCTTGCGCATCAACAGGCCCTGATTACCGCCGTTGACCGCATGTTCCTCACGCGCGCTGCCGGGCACCTCGGCCGGTTGGCTGAAGTGCTCGCCGCCGTCGCTGGACGAGGCGTATCCCAGGCCACGCGGTCGCGCATTGCGATCAGGCACGCGCTCCCAGCTCACCAGCACCCGGTCACCCCTCGCGGCCAGTTGCGGGTAGGCGCCCATGATCTCGCCCGAAATCACCACGGGCTCGCTGAACGAACCCGATCCGTCGGCATCGTGCGCGTAGACGATGCGGCTGTTGCGGAACGGGGCGCCGTCGCTCGCCGTCCAGGCCAGGTGAATACGGCCTTCCGAGGTCGCGGCCAACACCGGGCTGTCGGCATGATCGCTGGATGCGTGAATGCGCCGGGCATTCGAAAACCCGGCAGCGGGACCATCACTCGAGGCCAGGTGAATGTCGGCCGATGCGTCGTCGCCTGCCGTCCACGCCAGCCAGAACCGACCGTCGGGACCGGCGGCCAGCGCCGGCGCGCGGGTCGGCGCTGTATCGTCGCCGGCAACGTGAACGGCTTCGTCAAAGCTTTGCCCGTCATCGTTTGAAGTCGCCACACGCAAGGCACCCTCGTATTCGGTCCAGGCAACCACGACACGTCCCGCCGCGAGCAGCAGGTCGAGGCTGCCGTTGTCCCAGCGCTGTCGGGTCAGCCGACCCTTGCCGGCGCCGGCGGTGGTGTCGGACAGGTTGATCGGGTCGGCGAACGTGCGCCCGCCGTCTTCGGATCGGGCCACCAGGATTTCGCCGCCGTGAGAGCCGCCGGTGAACAGGATCTCCTGCCAGGCGACAATGACGGTCTCGCCCTCGACGGCAACCCGGGGCAGCCAGGAAAAGATCTCACCGCTGCCGGAGACATCGACCGGCTCGTCCAGTTGCGCCGCCCCATCGTTGTCGAAACGCTGGAAGAACACGTTCTGTTCGGCGTTGTCCACCCAGGCCATGAAGGCGCCGTCAGCGGACAGCGCGACCGCGGGGTCATCGACATATAAAAATTCGGAATCGTTCATTTGCCAAGGGCCTCGGAAGGCCTGGCCCGAGGCGACCTCTACCGGCTCATTCCAGCGCACAACCGGTTCGGCGCCATCGGCGCCCGACTGCGCCTGGCAGGCCACCAGCCCGGCCAGCATGGTGATGGCTGCAAGTTGGAAGGTCGCCCTGTTCATGA
>SKZJ01000218.1 GCA_007127425.1 Wenzhouxiangella sp. | reverse complement strand
TGCACGAGCGCATCGACCAGGCCTTCATCGAAGTCCACGACCGCCAGATCAAGGCCCTGGCCGAACCCACCGAACAACTCCGCCAGCGCCTCAAGACACTCGGCGCCGACCACTTCCGGCTCGATTGGCGCTAAGTCCACCCAACTCCCGCCTTCTTCAGAAGGGGGGCGGGGGGGGATGCGAGCGCAGCGAGTAAAAGCTTGGAGTCATTGGATCGGTGGTCCTCACCCCACGGTCTGAAACTCGCTTCGCTCGCATCCCCCTGGCCCCTTCTGAAAAGGGGGAAGTCCAAAGTCTTACCGAAAGAAAGCGTCCGTGAAATCGGGGGAGAGCCCCGGCCAGATCCGCCCAGGTTTGGGGGGCGCTCGATTTCTGCGGTAAGCTTTATGCTGAACATCAGGTCGAGGGGATTTCATGACGCTTTGGATGGTGCGATCGGCTTCAGGCGGCCGCCTGGCCGACGAATTCGTAGAAAAGGGGCTCGTGGCCCTTGGTGCCACTCCAGTCGGCGATTTGAGCCGCTTTTCGGACAAGCAGGCCATCATTGAGGCGCTTGAGGAACTACGGCCCGAATTCAAACCGGGGAGGCTCCAGGCAGCGGCGAGCCAGTGGATCCGATTCCGGGATGAGGTTCAGCGCGGCGACAGGGTTGTCACCTACGATTCCAGCCGCCGGGTCTACCATGTTGGCGAGATTTCCAGCGACTACCAGCATCAGCCTGGTGTCATCGCCGATTTCCAGCATTACCGCACCGTGGAGTGGGAGGGGGAGGTCGAGCGAGACGTCCTGACCTCTCAAGCCCGCAACTCGTTGGGCTCGACATTGACCCTCTTCCGGCTCCCGGACGAGGTCGCAGACGAGATCTTGCGAGCCCTGACTGGTCAGCCGGTTCCGCCCGAGAGCCAGGCATTCGAGGATTCGGAGGACGAAGACGAGGACGCGCTTCTCCAAGGATACCGGGATCGAGCTCTGGAGATCATTAAGGATCGCATCAATCGCCTGGGCCATCGGGAAATGGAACATCTGGTCGCCGGCGTGCTCCGGTCGATGGGCTACAAGACGAGGGTTTCGCGCGAGGGCTCGGACCTGGGTATCGATATTCTGGCTTCGCCCGATGGCTTCGGTTTCGAGTCGCCGCGCATCATAGTCGAGGTCAAGCACCGGTCGGGCACGGCCATCGGGAGTAAGGACATCCGCAACCTGGTCGGCGGCCGCCACGCCAGCGACAAGGGTCTTTTCGTGTCCACTGGCGGATTCACCAAGGATGCGCGCTACGAGGCTGATCGGGCCAATATCCCGCTGATGCTGTGGGATCTGGATGATCTGGTTCAGGCGCTGGTCGAGAATTACGAGAATGCCGACCAGGAAACCCGTACGCTGATTCCGCTGACCCGGCTGTTCTGGCCGGTCTGAAAATAATTGAAGTAAGGAATTCACATAGACGTGTTTGAGCAAACCTTTCGCAATATTGATGACGTGCTTTGGAAAGAGGACGGCTGCGCCACTGAGTTGGACTACACCGAGCAGACTTCCTGGATGCTGTTTCTCAAGTATCTCGATGATTTGGAGCGTGAGCGTGCGATGGAGGCCGAACTGGTTGGGAAGCCCTACACGTTCCTGATCGAAGAAGACTTCCGGTGGTCGAACTGGGCGGCACCGAAGAATAGCGATGGCGGATTTGATCACGACAACGCGTTGACCGGCGACGACCTGGTCGAGTTCGTGAATCTGAAGCTCTTTCCCTACCTGCGAGGTTTTCGCGAACGTACTGCTGACTCCGACACGATCGAGTACAAGATCGGCGAGATATTCTCGGAAATTCGCAATAGATTCAGCAGTGGATATAGCCTCCGGGATGCGCTCGAGCTCATCGACAGTTTGAGTTTTGGCTCCCAGAAAGAAAAGCACGAGCTATCCCATCTATACGAGGCCAAGATCCGGAATATGGGCAATGCCGGGCGAAACGGTGGCGAGTATTACACTCCGCGACCATTGATTCGCGCCATGATTCGGGTCACGAAGCCCAAGATCGGCGAGCGCATTTATGACGCGGCCGTAGGGTCGGCCGGCTTTCTGTGCGAGGCCTATGATTATCTTCGCTACGGGCCTGATGGGCCGGGCACAGAAAACGCACCGAAACTCTCCACCGCAGATCTGGAGAAACTGCAGCGGGGCACCTTTACCGGCAAAGAGAAAAAGAGCCTGCCCTACGTGATCGGCATCATGAACATGATCCTGCACGGCATCGAAGCGCCCAACATTGTCCACACCAACAGTCTGACCGAGTCGCTGTCCGACATCCAGGAGAAGGACCGCTACGACATCATCCTGGCCAATCCGCCCTTCGGCGGCAAGGAACGCAAGGAGATCCAGCAGAATTTCCCGATCAAGACCGGCGAGACAGCCTTCCTGTTCCTGCAGCACTTCATCAAGTACCTCAAGGCCGGCGGCCGGGCCGCCATCGTGATCAAAAATACTTTTCTGTCCAACTCCGACAACGCCTCGCGCGCCCTGCGCCAGGAACTGGTGGAAAACTGCAACCTCCACACCGTGCTCGACTGCCCCGGCGGCACCTTCCTGGGCGCGGGCGTCAAGACCGTGGTGCTGTTCTTCGAGAAAGGCGCGCCGACCCGAAAGATCTGGTACTACCAGCTCGACCCGGGCAGAAGCCTGGGCAAGACCAACCCGCTCAACGACAACGACCTGGCCGACTTCGTAGAACTGCAGAAGACCTTCGCCGACTCCGAGCAGTCCTGGACGGTCGATATCGAGCAGGTCGACAAGGAAACCTGGGATCTGTCGGTCAAGAACCCCAACAGGGCCGATGAAGCCCCGCTACGCGACCCGGAAGTAATCATCAACGAGATTGAGACCCTGGACAAGGAAAGCCAGAAGATCTTGGAAGGAATCAGGGGGGTGTTGTGAAAAAGGCATGGCGAATTAGGACATTGGATGATATTTGCACCATCGCCCGAGGTGGTTCTCCGAGACCAATTAAGGAATACTTGACGAATGCTGAGGACGGTATCAATTGGATAAAAATCAGCGACGCATCTGCTAGCTCAAAATATATCTACCAAACGAAGCAGAAAATCAAGCAGCAAGGCATTAGGCGGTCCAGGTTAGTTCAGCCAGGTGATTTTCTTCTGTCCAATTCCATGAGCTTCGGCCGACCTTACATAATGCGGACAAAGGGATGCATTCATGATGGCTGGTTAGTGCTTGGAGATATTTCCGATGATGTCGATCAGGATTATCTGTACTTTTTTCTCGGATCACCAGGGGCATATCAGCAATTTGATCAAAGGGCCGCAGGATCAACTGTTAGAAACTTGAGTATCGATCTTGTCCGTAGTGTCGAGCTTCCGCTGCCGCCGCTCTCGGAACAAAAGTTAATCGTCGCCATTCTCGATAATGCCTTCGCGGGGATTGATACGGCCATCGCCAATACCGAAAAGAACCTCACCAACGCGCGGGAGGTGTTCAATAGCTATCTTGATCAAAATGCAGCCCCATGCGAATCTAAAGCAATCCGCTTGGGCGACTATTTTTAAACGGCTACTGGAAATACCCCTTCCAAGAAAGACTCTGAGAATTGGGGTGGCTTCATCCCGTTGGTTAAACCCCCTGAGCTTCAAGATAGTTGTGTATCAGATGCGGCGGATGCCCTCTCCGAGAAGGGTGCTGCCAAGGCCAGAGTTGCGCCGAAAGATGCTGTGTTGGTTTCTTGTATAGGAAACCTCGGGAAAGTGGCGCTCACAGAAGTTCCACTAGCCTTCAATCAGCAGATTAATGCGATTTTTCCAAGGCTGGATATCATGCTGCCTGAATTTCTGTTCTTCCAAACATTGACGACCCAATTTAAACAACAGCTGCATAGTGTTGCCTCTGGCACAACAGTATCCATTGTCAATAAGTCAAAATTTAACGAGCTAAGGCTTTATGCGCCAACGCTTAACGAACAGAAGAGGATAGTTGATCAGCTTCGAGCCCTTTCTCATGACACGCAAGCTCTGTGTGTGTTTATACATAAGAGGCTCGATTTACTGGGAGAGCTCAAACAATCCCTCCTCCAGAAAGCCTTCTCCGGCGAACTGACTGCCGACTGCGCCGAGCGCGAGGTCGAGTCGGCCACGGCCTGAACTGCGCTGGCCTGCCGGAGATTTTCAGACAAACCGTCACCAGAAATCAAAAACTGGTGACGGTTTGTCTGCGTCCGGGTTCGCGATTTATGTTTTGGCCTGCTGTGCTCGCCACTGCAACGCCGGGTGAGCCGCGAGGTGGGCAGCCAGCTCGGGGGGCAGTTCCAGCAGGTCGGGCTGGATGTCGCCCGCATCGAGCAAGCAATCGAGAAACTCTCGCTCTTTTTCTTCGAGAGGTAGCAGCGATGCCAGTGCATGACGTGTTTCTCCGATCAATCGCTCGAGCATTTCCTCCTGTTCCTTCCGGCGAGTCAATTGATGCTGGACAAGCAGGGGAAATAAGTTGCGTCGCGCATCACGGAAGTCGACTTCGATGTCGTCCAACGCGATGGTACGCCAGTCACGGCGGTTCATGGCGCCGTAAAGGATGAATGCAGCACGCAGGCGCGAAGGATCGGTTCGTGAAACGGTCAGCAGATGATGGGCGTCGTAAAGATCGCGCGCCGCTGTTCGGGAGAACAGCGCCGCCAGCTTGCCGCCGGCAAGTTCATGAATATCCAGCACGGCGATACCCCTTGCCTGAATCGGCCCGAGGGGGTGTGAGTCAATGCGCTCGATGGGCCACAGCGGCTGCCGGTAGAGATAGTTCAGGTCGACTTCCAGCGAACCGCCACCGCCAAGCACGCTGGCATAGCGAAAGGTCCATTTCGATCCGGCATGGCTGGTCGGTGCCCGCGCCAGGGAAAGGTTCTGCCGGCCGGCAATGGCCTGAATACGTTGTTCGACGTGGGGGCGCTCTTCCAACATGCTGTCGCGATCAAGTGATCCGATGTAATTGATATCGATGTCGACCGACAGGCGGGGCAATCCGAAATGAAACAGATTGAGCGCCGTGCCCCCTTTTAGTGCCAGACGCTCATCAAGATAGGTGTCACGGAACAGGGCTTGAAGCAGTTGCAGCAGGCGGTCGACCTTTTCCAGAAATTCGATCCGGAAACCGGTGTCGGCAGCCAGCCGGGTCAGCGATTCAGCCGAAAGGCTCATGCCGGTTCTTCCCATTCCTGCCTGGCCACCGAGCTCGGCACGACAAGATTCCAGCGCGACAGGTAGCGGGTCGGTTCGGTGTTGCCGCGATCGAGATAATGCGGGCTGACAGGTGAGAGCGCCTGCAGAAATTTCAGCGTGCGCTCGTTAACCATCAGGGGCTTGCGGTTGACTTCCAGATACCAGCCGACCTTGGCCGCGGTGGTGGCATTGCTCAGGGCTTCGACATAACGGCAGACGGCCGGCAGGTCGAGGTACTCGATCATGTCCAGCGAACGCCAGACTTCCTCCCAGCCGCCGCAAAGCTCGGGACGATCCATGGCATCGACCAGAGTGCGTTCCAGGGTTGTGATCTTCAGTGGCGTACCAGCACGATCCAGACTTTCGACACCGAAATCGTGTTGTGCGGTTCGCAGCAGGGCCGGTGGTGTGGTCACCGGACGATACCGTGTGCCCCGAAAATCGAATGGCCGCAGCTTGCGCTCGGAAAGGAACTGAACTTCGTTGAAGCTGCTGTAGGCCCGGCCGTGCAGTTCCAGGGCGCTGTGGTAGGCGATGGTGGCTTTGGGCGTGATGAGGCCGGCGATCAGGAAGGGGTCGACCGGGCAGGTTTCCGGCGAGGCGCCGGGCGGCACAACCCAGTACAGGCCACGCCGGACCGGCACAATGTGACCGCGCTTTCGATGGTAGTCCAGCGAGGCCTTGCGGCCCGCTCCACTCAGCCCGGTCGCCGCCTCGAACTGCTCGACGCGAAATATCCGGTGCCGCTTGAGAAAAGTTCCAGGCTCCATGACTTGATGAGTGTGCTCTGAAGGCATAAATAGTTTATGCTTATCGGGCAATTACATCAAGTAAACGTCGATCGGGACAGCGGGATACGCACCTGGGCGGGCGGCTGGCCTCCCTTGTCCGCGGGCGGTTAGAATCGAAGCCTATGTGGTTGCGGGCTTGCCTGATCCTGGCTCGAGGGAGTACCGAGCCGCATGCTGGCGCCATGTTAAGCGGGGATATTGCATGAACGAAGCCGAAACCCGAGCCGAGCTGATTGATCCCGCCTTGCGGGAGGCTGGCTGGGGCGTGGTCGACGGCAGCCGGGTTGGGCGTGAGATGATCGCACCGGGTCAGCTGATCGGCGCCGGTCGGCGCGGCAAGCAGGATATTGCTGACTACGTGCTGTTCTACCGCGGCCAGAAGCTGGCGGTGATCGAGGCCAAGAAGCGGGATTTGCAGCCCACCGAGGGTCTGGCCCAGGCCAAGCGCTATGCCGAGCGGTTACAGGCACGCTTTGCCTATTCCACCAATGGGCTGGAAATTTACCGGGTCGACATGGAAACCGGCGAGGAAGGCCTGGTCGATGACTGGCCGGCGCCGGACGCTCTGTGGGGAGAAACTTTCGAGGAGCCTGATCCGTGGCGCGAGCGTTTCGGTGCCGTGCCCTTCGAGGATAAGGGCGGCTTCTGGCAGCCTCGCTACTACCAGCACAACGCCATCAACCGCGCCCTAGAGGCCATCGCCGAAGGCCGCGACCGGATCCTTCTGACCCTTGCGACCGGCACTGGCAAGACCGCCATCGCCTTTCAGATCGCCTGGAAGTTATTCCACGCCCGCTGGTCCCTGGCCGCCCGAGCGAGTGGCGAGCCGGGACGGCGCCCTCGCATCCTGTTCCTGGCCGATCGCAATATACTGGCCAACCAGGCCTTCAACGACTTCTCAGCCTTTCCCGAGGATGCGCTGGTGCGCATCGACCCGGCGGCAATCCGCAAGCACGGGCGCGTGCCCAAGAACGGGAGCCTGTTCTTCACCATCTTCCAGACCTTCATGACCGGGACGGACCAGGACGGCAACCTGGCGCCCAACTTCGGCGACTACCCGCCGGATTTCTTCGACTTCATCGTCAT
>SKZJ01000089.1 GCA_007127425.1 Wenzhouxiangella sp. | reverse complement strand
TCTTCCTTCTGCCAGCGGTAGATGCGCTTGGGCTCCATGAAGATGACCGGGTCCGGGTCGCGGATGGCGGCGAGCATCAGCCCGTAGGCGCGCGAGGGCGAGGACGGCATGACAACCCGCACGCCCGGCATGTGAGCAAACAACGCCTCGGGGCTTTCGGAGTGATGCTCCGGGGCATGAATGCCGCCGCCGGAGGGAAAGCGCAACACCATCGGGCACGACAGCCGACCGCGGGTGCGGTTACGCATGCGTCCGGCGTGGCACATGATGTGATCGATCATCGGCATGGTGAAACCGCAGAACTGGGCTTCGGCCACGGGCTTGATGCCCTGTGACGCCGCGCCTACGCTCATGCCGGCAATCATGACTTCGGCCAGCGGCGTGTCGATGACGCGATCATCGCCGAAGCGCTGATGCAGGCCGGCGGTCGCTCGGAATACGCCGCCGTTGACACCCACGTCCTCGCCGAAAACGACCACGGAGGGGTCTTCTTCCATGGCGCGGGCCAGTGCCATGGTTACACCTTCAATGAGAGTGATCTGCGCCATCAGTGATGTCCTCCGTCTTCCGGAAATTGCTCGGCGTAAGCACGTTGCTCCTCGAGGTCGTGGGGGAGTTCGGCGAACATGTAATCGAACATCGCGGTCACGCCCTGCGGATTGTTCTCGACCTGTTCGACGTACTCGTCGGCAGCTTGCTGGACCCACTGGCTGCATTCCTCGAGCAACTCGGCTTCGCGCTCCTCGTTCCAGGCGCCCTGGTCGATCAGGTAGGCCTTGAGACGCTTGATCGGCTCCTTGTCCCAGGCGTCCTCGACCTGTTCGCTGGGGCGGTAACGGCGGGCGTCGTCGGCCGTGGTGTGGTCGCTCAGGCGGTAGGTCACCATCTCGATGACGAAGGCGCCCTTGCCGGCACGCGCCGCGTTGATTGCCTTGTCCATGGCCCACAGGCAGGCGATCAGGTCGTTGCCGTCGACCTGGATGCTGGGCAGGCCGCCGGCGATCCCTTTCTGTGCCAATGTCGCCGCCGTGTTCTGTTTCTGGCGCGGCACGGAAATGGCCCACTGGTTGTTGACGATGACCAGCACCAGCGGCAGCTTCCAGGCGCTGCCGGCGTTGATGGCTTCCAGGAAGTCGCCTTTCGATGAGCCGCCGTCGCCGACGACCGATACGGCGACTCGTTCTTCGCCGCGCAGCTTGTAGGCCAGCGCAGCACCGGCCGCGTGCAGGCACTGCGTGGCGATCGGGACGCACCAGGCGAAGTCGTGCTTCGGCCCGGAAAAGTCGCTGCCGCGTTCGTCACCGCCCCAGTACATCAGCACTTCGGACATCTTTACGCCGCGAAAGAACTGAGTGCCGTACTCGCGGTACATGGGTGCGAAGCAGTCTTCCTCGCGCATGGCAGCGCCGATCGAGATGTGAGCGGCTTCGTGCCCCAGGCAGGAAGCATAGGTACCCAGTTTGCCGGTCCGCTGCAGGGCCACTGCCTTCTTGTCGAAGGTCCGGGTCAGCACCATGAGCTTGTAGAGCTCGACCAGCCGCTCGTAGTCCCGGGCCAGGGCCGGCACCTGCTGGTCTTCCACCAGCTTGCCGTCTGGCTTCAGGAACTGGAAATAGTCCACCTTGAAGGCGGCGACAGTCTGCGCCATGTTGACTCCTCAAATTGAATGATTCTTGTCGGACCCGGCGTCGGGAGGCGTTCCGGACGCGACGAGGCGGGCCCGTATTATACGCGCCAGCGACGTCCGGGTTAAGGCAGCTTGCCGGGGCCAATCCGCATACTCGGGCCCGGACCCTATCTGTGCAATAATCGGTTTTCTCGTCAAAACCGGGGATCAACCATGAAAAAGCTCACAGTTTTGTTCGGCAGCCTTTTGCTGGCCGGCTCGGTCCAGGCACAGGCACCGCAGTTGCCGGGCCTGTCCGACTCGGTCACGGTCTACACCGACGCCAACGGTATTCCGACCATCGTCGGCGAAACCGAGCGCGACGTGAACTACGTACGCGGCTACCTGCACGCACGCGACCGCATGTTCCAGATGGACTACCTCCGCCGGGTCGCTTCCGGAACGCTGGGGGAACTGCTCGGTCAGGGGGCCATCAGTACCGATGTCGAGTTGCGCACCCTGGGGCTGCGCCGTGGCGCCCTGCAAAGCTGGCTGAATCTCTCGCAGGATGAGAAGGACTGGGTCAAGGCCTATGCTGACGGCGTCAATGCCTTCATCGCCGCCGGCCAGCTGCCGCCGGAATACGGTGTGCTGGAACTGGCTTCGGTCGAAGCCTGGTCGCCGGTCGATTCGCTGGTGATCGGCAAGCTGCTGGCCTTCCAGTTGTCGTTCGATTCCGGGGTGGTCGATCGCACCATCCGCCTGGGCACCTACCAGGGCGTGGGCCAAGCGGTCGGATTCGACGGACTGGCGCTGTATTTCGAGGACATCGTCCGCAGCCAGCCTGTCGATGATCGTCTGAGCATTCCCGATTTCTTCGAGACCGCCGGCATCATCCCGGTGCCGGCCGGCGAGGGTGCGAGCCTCCAGTCCGACGCCGGTTCCACTGCCTCGCCGGGCGCGAAGTGGAATAACCTGCCGCAGGTCGACGACGCGGTGATCGATGGGCTGCGCTCCTACCTCGACCGGGTGCGTGAGATCCCGATCCTGGGCAACACCATCGGCAATGCCGAGAACCGTGCGGCCAGCAACTGGTGGGTGGTTTCCGGCGATCATACGGCCAGCGGTTTTCCGATCATGGCCAACGATCCACACCTCGGTCTTGATATTCCGCCGATCATGATCAACGAGAACGTCGTGGTCCGTGACGAAGGCCGCGTCGTCAGCGGGGTCGGCATTCCCGGTACGCCGCTGACCCTGCTGGGTTGCAACCTGGACCTGTGCTGGGGGCTGACCAACCACAATGTCGACGTGACCGACTGGTACCGTGAAGACCTGCTGGTCAACGCCTACGGCCTGCCCACGCACACCCTGTACCAGGGCGAGGCCGAGCCGTTGGTCTATGGTTTCCAGAGCTACTTCGTCAACAACATCGGCAACGGCGAGATGGATGCGGTCACGCGTGCCAACGTCGGCTATGACGCCGGCGGCATCACCTTCATCGTGCCGCGTCGCAACAATGGCCCGATCGTCGCCCAGCCCGAAGCCGGTACGGGGATCTCCGTGCAGTACGCCGGCTGGGGGGGAACCTTCGAGCTGTCCACGCTGCGCGGCTTTGAACGCGCCAGCAACATGGAAGAGTTCCAGGCCGCCATTCCCAACTGGACCTTCGGTTCGCAGAATGTGGTCTATGCCGATGTCGACGGCAATATCGCCTACTTCACCACCGGCGGCGTGCCGCTGCGGGCCGATCTGCAGGATCTGCGCGTGGATGGTGACGTGCCGCCGTTCCTGCTGCGCGACGGCACCGGCGCGCTCGACCACGAGTGGCTGCCGGCCAACGAGCACTCGCCGCGTGGATTCCGCTTTGCCACCTTGCCGCGCGAGGAGATGCCGCATGTCATCAACCCGGCCCGCGGCTACATTGCCAACGCCAACAACGATCCGGTCGGGGTCACGCTGGACAACAACCCCCTGAGCCAGCTGCGCCCCGGCGGTAACGGAATCTATTATCTCAATCCCGGCTATGCCGAGCTGCGCATGGCGCGCATCGATCGCGTGCTGCAGGACCTGATCGACTCCGGTCCGGTCACGGTCGAGGAAATGAAGGCGCTGCAGGCGAATAACCAGATGTTCGATGCCGAACTGGTCGTGCCGCACCTGCTGGCTGCATTCGAAAATGCCACCGACGAGGAGGCCTGGCCGGGCCTGGCCCAGTTCGCCCTGCATCCGGGGATTCAGGAAGCCATCGCCCGCCTGGCCGAATGGGACTTCTCCACGCCGACCGGTCTGACCGAAGGTTTTGATCCGGGCGGCAATCCGATGGGCGGCACCGAGCCGACAGCGGATGAGGTGGCCCATTCCATTGCCGCCACCATCTACTCGGTGTGGCGTGGGCAGGCCATCGGCAACACCATCGATGCCACTTTGAGTGCCATTGCCCTGGAAGACCAGTTGCCCGGTTCGCGCGATGCCTTCCGTGCCTTCTACAACCTGCTCGCAAGTTTCCCTGAGCGTGGTGGTGTCGGTGCTTCGGGTATTCCGTTTTTCAACGTCGAGGGTGCGCCGGACATGGCCACCGCCCGTGATACGGTGCTGCTGGCCAGCCTGGCCGGGACCCTGGATCTGCTGGCCAGCGACGAGTTCGCGCCAGCATTCGGCAACTCCACCGACCAGAACGATTATCGCTGGGGGCGCCTGCATCGCATCGTGTTCCGACATCCATTGGGTGCCGATCCCTTCAATGTACCCAATGGCGGTGGGTTGAGCGATCTCGACGACGGCCTGCCGGGCGTGGCCCGTGCTGGCGGTTTCGAGGTGGTCGATGCCTCCGGGCACAGCTCGCGCGCGTCCAGCGTCAACGGCTTCATGTTCTCTTCCGGCGCGGCCCGGCGCACGGTGGCGGAGATGAGCCCCGGCACACCCAACGTAAGCGAAGTCATCCCCGGTGGTCGCAGTGGTGTGATGGTGAGTCCGTTCTACACCAACCAGCTTCGCCTGTGGCTTGTGAACGACTACCTGCCACTGGGCTTCGGTGAAGGTGACGCCCAGTCGGGAGCCATCGACGTGCAGACGTTCACTCCCTGAATGTCAGGGTAATAGCGGCGAGGCATACTCGCCCGACAGTTCATGAAAACGCCCGCCTCTGTGCGGGCGTTTTCATGTTCGTGTATCCGGGAGCGCTCCGTTTTCGGGCCTGCTGCCGGGCCAGTCGGGTTGAAACCGCGCTCGGCCATGACCATTGAATAGCTTTAATCACTTACCGGAATTGTTGGAACACCTATGACGAATCTGCTGGATCATTTCGCCCTGGCGCACACGCAGTTGACCCGTCTCAACGCGGACCTGACAGAAGTCGTCACCCAGGGACAGAACTTCAATGCAAAAGTGGAGTTGAAGCTGACCCCGCGCGAGATGCCGGCAGAGGGGGATCTGCCGCAATACCAGGTCACCGCGCGTCTGATATGTCGCGGCAACCGCGAGGCTGAGAACCCGGATCAGCCGCTGTTTACCATCGAGCTGGTGCTGCAGGCCGTTTACCGACAGATTCTCGGTGAGCCGGTCGACTTCGAGACGTTCTCGCGTCATCACGGTAGCCTGACCCGGCAGCTTTACCCGCTCATTCACCACCAGTTGCAGCCGGTACTCAAGCAGTTCGGACTCGACCAGGTCAAGCTACCCTATGATCTGGCCAGTACCGGTGGGCAGGACAAGCCAAGCCGCCAGGTACACTGAATCTGGATCATGCCCCGGTATTCCGCCGATCTGACCGGTCTGATTGACCATCCCTGCGGTGCATGAAAGAATCGCAGGCACCGTCGCCCGAGGGAGAGTACCGGTGAGCAGCGCCCATCGCGAACCCATTTCCAACGTTGATCTGGCCTGGCTGCGCATGGAGCAGCCAAGCAACCTGATGATGATCACCGGTGTGATCGTGCTCGACGGTCCGGTCGATTTCGAGCGTTTTCGCGAGATCATTCTCAATCGCTTCCTGGCGTTTCGCCGGTTCCGGCAGAAGGCAGTCGAGCACGCACGCGGTTGCTGCTGGGAGAATGACGAGTTGTTCGAGCCCACAGCGCACGTCATCCGGACCGCACTGCCGGGGGAGGCCGGGAAGGCCGAACTCGAGGAGCTGACTTCGCAACTCGCTTCCACGCCGTTAGACAAGACCAAGCCGCTGTGGCAATTTCATCTTGTCGAGAACTACTCTGAAGGTCCGGCGGTCATCTCACGCATCCACCATTGCTATGCCGACGGCATTGCCCTGGTGCAGGTGCTGCTGTCGCTGACCGAGAACAATGCGGCCGACTCCCTCAAGCTGGTGCAACCGGAACACTGGAAGCGTCGCCAGGCCGAGGAGTCGGGTATCTTCCGGCGCCTGATGGCACCGGCTAGGGAGGGTATCGACGCATTGCAGCACCTTGGCCACAAAGTGCTCGAAGAGGCGGCACAACTCCTGCGTGAGCCACACGTGGCCACCGATTACATGGGTGGCGCGGCCGAGGTGCTCGGGGAGTTGGCCAACGTGCTGTTGCTGTCGGACGACCCGCCGTCACGTTTCAAGGGTGGCATCGGCGTGCGCAAGCGTACTTCATGGACCAGCCCGATTCTGCTTGAAGAAGTCAAGGCGGTGGGCAAGGCCCTGGGCTGCACGGTCAATGACGTGCTGATCTCGGTGATGACCGGTGCGCTGCACCGCTACCTGGTTCAGTGCGGTGACGATCCTTCGGTGGTGCAGATGCGGGCTACCGTGCCGGTCAACCTGCGGCCGCTTGAGCATGCCCGGGAACTGGGCAACCACTTCGGGCTGGTGTTTCTGGAATTGCCGGTGGCTGAGCCCAATCCGCTCGCGCGGCTTTACCAGGTGGCCGATTACATGCACGATCTCAAGCACTCCAAGCAGGCGATGATGTCGCTGGGGCTGCTGGCGCTGTTGGGCATGGGGCCGGCAGCGGTGCAGAAGCCGGCGCTGGAACTGTTCAGCCGCAAGGCGTCTACCGTGCTGACCAACGTGCCCGGGCCCCAGCAACCGCTATACCTGGCCGGCGCCGAAATCAGTGAGTTGATGTGCTGGGTGCCGCAGTCCGGCTCGGTGGGCATGGGTATCAGTATCATCAGCTACAACGAACAGGTTTACTGCGGACTGATCACCGATAACCGCCTCGTGCCCGACCCGGACACGGTCATGGAAAACTTCCAGACCGAGTTCCGCAATCTGCTGCACCTGACGATGCTGATCGGTCCGCAGGACGGACCGGTCGATCCGTCGTTGGCCGACATGATGCATGAGTGGATTGACGGGGATGAGGGGACGTAAAAGGTAGAAAGGTGAAAGGTGAAAGGTGAAAGGTGAAAGGTGAAAGGTGAAAGGAGCTCGATTTCCTTTTACCTTTCACCATTTTACCTTTCCACCTGACATTTCAAATCGACGCCTTCGCGAATTCCACGTCCAGCTTCTGCATGGCATCGATCGGCTCGATTGCGGCGGCTTTCTCGTAGGCCGCGTTGGATTCCTCCAGTCGTTTGTCGCCAAACAGCAGG
>SKZJ01000208.1 GCA_007127425.1 Wenzhouxiangella sp. | reverse complement strand
CTATGGTCGGCGACGGCATCAACGACGCCCCGGTGCTGGCCGGCGCCGACATTTCAATGGCCCTGGCCGAGGGTGCCGACATCGCCCGCACCCAGGCCGACCTCGTCGTCACCGGCCGCGGCCTGCAGCGCGTATCGGCTGCTTTCGCCCTGGCCCCGCGTGTACGCCGAATCGTCCGTCAGAACCTGGCCTGGGCCTTCGGCTACAACATCTCGGCCCTGCCGCTGGCCGCCATGGGCTTTGTGCCGCCTTGGGCTGCGGCCATCGGCATGTCGGCCTCCAGCCTGCTGGTGGTGCTGAATGGACAGAGACTGGGGCGTAGCCCCGGCGGCATGGCCGCCGGGTGGAAAAGGGGAAAGGTAAAAGGTGAAAGGGAACCCCGTCCTCACCCAAACCAGGTACCAACAGGATGAGTCCGTCGACAATGCAACCAGCGGTGCAACACATGCAAGAGACACCCAGCGCTCAGATACCCCTTTCTCCTTTTACCTTTCACCTTTTACCTTTCACCTTTTCCCTCCCATGAACATCATCTACGTCCTCATCCCGCTGTCGGTGATCCTGATGGTGCTGGCCATCGCCTTCTTCTTCTGGGCGGTGCGCAACGACCAGTTCGACGACCTCGACACGCCGGCACTGGATATCCTCGACGAGGATGATGAGCCGACTGTCGTTGAAAAGAATGCACCACAGAGGCACAGAGAACACCGAGATGAAGAAAAATGAAAATCGCGATTTCTCGGTGCCCTCCGTGTCTCCGTGGTGAATCTTTATACGCTTGATCCATGACACCTGAAGCAGCACTGCTGGCCGGTTTGCTGGCCGGGCTGTTCGGCTCGACCCATTGCCTGGCCATGTGCGGCGGCATCGTCGGCATGCTGCATTCGCAGGTGCCGCATGACCGGGCATGGCTGGCCGGCGGGTTTCATGTCGGTCGGATTGTCAGCTACCTGGCCATCGGACTGATCGCGACCGGCATCGGCCTGTTGCCGGCCACCCTGATGCCCGATCAGGCCCCGGTGGTGATGCGTGTACTGCTCGGCCTCATGCTGGTGATGATGGCCGTCTACATCGCCATGCCCGGTCGCTTCCGCGACGTGGCCGGAGAATTGGCCGCACCGCTGACCCGGCGGCTGATACCGCTGTTTGCCCGCTTTCTGCCGGTCCGGACCTTCGACAACGCGATCGGTCTCGGATTGCTGTGGGGGTTGCTGCCCTGCGGTTTGCTCTACTCGGTCGTCGCCGCCGCCGTGTTGCTGGCCGATCCGTTAGCCACCACCGCCATGATCGTGGCCTTCGGCATCGGCACCGTGCCCCTGTTGCTGGGTACCGGGCTGGCCGTGCTGAAATTCCGCTCGGCGATCAACCGTCGCGGGTTGCGCTGGATGGCGGCAGCCCTGATGGTTCTTGCGGGCGTGCTGGTGGCCCTCGGCCCATGGCTGGCGCACCTGGTTGACCATCCGTGGATGCAGTTTGTGGTCGATTGTGTGACGCCACGGGGGTAGGGGTGGGGGACGAGCGGCGATGGCTTTGGCGGACCGCGGGATGTGCGGCGGGAGTGGGTCAGGAAACCAGTCGGCGTTCTGGTGCCGTCGAGATTATCGGATTGATCACTCAAGGCGAGTTGTTTGCATTACGCCGTGGTGTTGCGGATGGTACGGAAATGGCGCTGAAGACTTCCGCATCCCACGATCCGCCAAAGCCATCCCCGCTCGTCTGAGAGGGGAGTAGAAAGAAAGCACACCCACCGCTTTCCCCAACCTCCAACCTTTCGAACCGGGTGGTGTCGGGCAATCCGGCGACATTCGCGGCGCGGCCGTTATCCCCTAACTTGCCGTGCCATCCGCGCCATCGACCTCACTCGAAACCTCGCATCCATCCGATGCAAGGGCGGAATTTCAGTGGCACCAGAACGCCCGCACGGCACAACGAACCCGCCTGGCCGACCGCCGAGAATGTCGCCGGATTGCCCGGCACCACCCGGTGGCAACTCCACATCCTGACATGAAAATGCCTGGTGATTACCAACGGTGGTAAGCGGGATGGCCCGGCTGAACGGCGACGAACTTGCCGGTGGCGCGGTCACAGACCTTGTCGCCCGCGCTCAGCTCGGCCTCGATCGACACGATGTCGCCGTCGGTATCGGTCACCCAGGCTTCCAGGTGCAGTGGCTGATCGGTGGGGGTCGGGCGGCGGAGTTTGACGGCGTATTCCATGGTGACCGTGCACGGCGGCGTCTCGAGTCCCTGGGACTCCATCAGGTGCCAGGCTGCCGTCCAGTTCATGTGGCAGTCGAGCAGCGAACCGATGATGCCGCCATTGAGCACGCCCGGAAAGGCCTCGTGATGCGGCTCGGGTGACCAGTCGGCGACCACCCGGTCACCCTGCGCGAAGGACCGAATTCTCAGGCCCTTCTTGTTGGCCGGCCCACATCCGAAGCAGGCATTGTGGGGTGCGTAGGTTTCTTGCAGGCTCTTGTCTTTGTTCATGGTCCGGGATCGCTCGGTCAGAGTCTTCAATTGTGGTGACATTGGGTGCCAGTCTGCAAGGTATAAGACGGGAATCGAAAAACGAAAAACGGAGGCAGATGCTCCGTCTTCGTTCCAGACAATGCGGTCGAATGGCACGTTACTGGCCATTGGCCGGGGTCCCCAATCGAAGCCGGTGCCGTATCCCCCGTTTCACCTTTTACCTTTCACCTTTCTACCTATCCGTAATGAATCCGAGATCGATGCCGGTATCGCGTTCGCCCGAAACCACGCGTATCCCCCAACGGTCGGACAGTTCGTAGCGACCGGAGAGTACGTTGCCGGACTCGAACAGGCCGATGCCGTAGCTGACGAACAGACGTGGCAGCAGGTAGAAACCGACGTTGATTGCGGCCTGGCCGCCGGCATGATCGAAGTCGGCGCCGGTGACGACGTAGGCCAGCGCCTTTTCGTCGGTGGTCGGTGGGTCGGTGAACAGGTCGATTTGCGGATTCTGGGCCGGGCCATGGATGTGGACGCCGGCGGCATCGACACGTGGGTCGCCGAAGATGTCGCGCATGGTGCGAATATTCAGTCGCGGGTTATCGAGTGGATGGCCGGTGAACAGGACTTCGCCGTCACGGATCTCGAGGTTCTGCCCGTAGGCCCGGTAGGAACCTTCCGGTATGAGAATGGCACCACGCCCGCGTGGTTCCGGGCTACCGGTCCACAGCAGTTCCACGCCGCCGGCCAGTCGCGCCTGCAGACCTTGGGCGGACAGGCGGGCGTCATTGCCGACATGAATGCCGAGCCGGCCATGGACCCGCCGCACGGGCACGTCCAGGTCTTCCTCCTCCGTCTCGCCAAGTACGATGACGTCCGGTGACGGCCTGACGCGTTCACCGGTGCCGGGGGGCTGCCCGGCGCGCAGCCGGTCGATGTGGATGTCTCCGTCGATGTTCAGACGGTCGTGTTTGCCGGAGAGCTGGATAGACGGGCTGGCTTCGATACGAAGCCAATCGACGTCGGCAAATGAGAACCGCTCGCCCTGGATGTCGGCTTCAATGGTCCAGCCGTCCGACCTCTGGGTCAGGGCGCTGTAGAGCTCGAGCTCGCCGCTTCCCGACTTCATGCGCCCGACCAGCGTGACATGGTCGGTGACGCCTTCGAGATCGATATCAATGTCGGTGACCCGCAGTCCCAACGGGGCCTGGACCAGGTAGCCGTCGGTGATGCTCAGGCGCCCATTGATGTTCGGGGCGCTCAGGTTACCGGCGACGTTGAGGCGGGCGTGCAGCCGACCGCCGAGCTGATCGAGTTCGGCCACCAGGTGATTGAACGCGCCGATATCGGGCAAATCGAGGTTGGCGTCGGCATTAATCATGGTGCTGGCCGGATCTCGCAAGTCGATGACGTGGGCCTGGCCGGTCAGTTCGCTGTCGCCTTCCAGTCGGGCCAGAAGATCGATGAGCAGGCCGTGGTCCCCCTGCGGGATGAGGTCCAGGCGCACCGAGTCGATGGCCAGCAGATCATCGTCATCACCGAGTGCGCGAAGCGCGCCGGATCCCAGCTCCAGGTGACCGGCCAGTCGGTCCACCCCGTCCGTGTTCCAGGCCGCCTCGATTTCGCCCGACAGAGGAGGGGTCAGGGTGAATACCGGGTCGAGCGGCAACAGGAACAGGTCCATGGGGACCTGGTGGATACCGATACGGGCATGACTGTCGCCGTCGATGCGCAAATCGCGCAGACACAAGCGACCGTCGCCGTCGCCCACGGCTCGCAGGCAGCCCGGACCGGCCTCGGTGGCATCGGTGCGAACGCGAATCGGCAGGCCTTCGGCCAGTTGCCAGTCACCGGCCACGGTTTCACCGAGGTAGAGCCGTTCGATGTAACCTTCCCAGCCGGCATAGTCGTTCAGGCAGCCGTCGAGCGTGCCGCGACCAGCCAGGTCCAGGGTGCCCCGCATACCCGAAAGATTGAGTTCGACGCGGTGGTCGACACAACCGCCGGTCAGCGCCAGCTCGATCTGGTCGATGCGATCCCAGGGTCTGAGATCGAGGTCGCTCATTCTCAGGTTGGCGTTGACGCGCGGGCGCTCACCCCAGTCCAGCTCGGCATCCAGATGCACTCGCTCGACCGAGTAGTCGCCGAAACCGGCGGCCTCGACTTGGCCGCGGGCCAACAGCTTGCGGGCGTGCGGCTCCAGCGTGCCCTCCAGTAGCGCCATGCCGGACATGTCGGGCCAGAGTTGGTCGAGGGCGTTGGCGTCCAGGCGCCATTGCCATTGTTCGCCGTCGTCGCTGCCAATATCGATGCGGTTGTCGCCCAGGGTGATGTCCAGGCGTCCGGCTTCCGGGCTTTCGCCGGCCAGTTGCAGTTGGCCGCTGCCGGTCAGGTCGTGGTCTCGAAGCTGTCCTTCGAGCGCGGCCAGCTGCAGGTCGATGTCCCAGTGCTCGTCCTGGCGCGCTGCAATCGAGGCGCGGGCATCGATGCGGCCCGACAGCTGGGGGACAAAAAGGCTGGGGTCGAACCGTTCAATGTCAAACTCGACTCGGGTATCGATATTTGGCGCCCAGCCGAAGACGCCGCTGGCCGCAAGCCGGCCGGTCTCGCCCAGGTCCAGGAGCAGTCGCTCGATTTCGGCACGTTCTTCGCCACCGGTGGCGCGCACTTCCAATTCACCGCCAGGCAGATCGGGTGTGGTCAGCAGGGCATCAAGTTCCAGTCGCCAATCGCTGATACGCCCACTCAGGCGCACGCTGCCCGACTGGCTGGCCAGCAACGGTTCGCCTTCATCCAGCAGCGGCGGCCAGGACAGGTCCGCCCACTCCAAATCGAGGGCCAGTTCATCGGCGGCGGGCACAAAGCGGCCGCTGCCACTGAGCCTGAAATCGGTCGGCGGCGCCGACAGGTCGAGCCGGTCGAGGTGAATTTCATCACCGTCGAGGTGAACGGTCAGTTCGCCGGTAACCCGGGCCTGATCCGGCCACTCCGGGTACAGGCTGGTGAAATCCAGCGCGCTCAACTGCATCTCGATGCTGGCGGCCAGGGTGTCGCCGCCGTGATCGAGCCAGCCGCGGGCCAGGACTTCACCATCAAGGATTTCGCTTCGCAGCGATTCGATCTCCACTCTTTCCAGGTCGCCGGTCGCCTCGATCTGCCAGCGCGCCGGGGGCAGTTCCATGCCGCTTGTACGCGTGTCGAGCACCAGGGACCAGTCTTCAGCCGCACCTTCGGCATTGAGCTTGAGCTCGCTCAGCGCCAGATCGATACCAGGCCAGTTGGCGAATTGACCCTCCAGGCGCAGGCTGCCGGAGGGTAGATCGGGCAGGCCGCGCAGGCGGGCCTGGCCGCTGAGTGACGCCGGACCCTCGGTATTCAGGGCGATCTCCAGCGAAGACATCGGGCCCCGGATTTCCAGGTCCAGTGCCTGGCGTGTGCTCTCATCGATGACGATCTCGGAGCGCAGGTCCAGGCGGGCGGAATAGGGTGCGACCAGCGACCATTCACCGGTTCCCTGAACCTGACCGGCAGGTGTGGAGACATCGAGCTGGTCGATGCGGATGTGGTCTGAATAATGGCCGGCAAAGGCCAGTCGGTCGACCACCTGCATCTCGCCTTCGTAGGGGTGCAGGCGCAGTTCCTCGACCAGCATCTGGTCGATGTCGATGGCCACGGGAAGGGCCAGTGTGCCGGGGTCGAAGGGGTCGCGCGGTTCAGGCTCAGGGTCGGCCTCGGGCAGATAAAGATCAGTGCCGCGCACATAGAGGCGTTCGACCTCGATGCGTGGCCCGGCCAGCGGGCGAATGCGGGCCGCCAGTTCCAGCCGATCGACGGTCACGCGCGTGCCGGCCTGTTCCAGCGCCACGTCTTCGAGGGTGAGCCCGCTGGCCAGGCTGCCCTCGAGACGTTCCCAGGTCAGCGAGTCGAGGTAGGGCGCGGCCCGGTTCAGTGACCATTCGGCACCGCTGCGGGTATCGGTCAGCCACCACCAGGCCGAGATCAGGCCGCCGGCAAGCAGAGCGATCAGGATTGCAAGAATGATCAGCAGTTTTTTCATAGCAGTTGCGTGCCGATGGTGAGGTGCAGCCGCCACGAAGAGTCGGGATCGTCGAGGGGCGAGGCGATATCGATCTGTAGCGGTCCGATCAGGGTATACCAGCGAAAGCCGATGCCCGCGCCCCGGCGCAGATTGGGTTTTTCAAGGTCGTTGAAGGCATTACCGACATCGTAGAAGGCCGCCAGCGACCAGTTTTCGCCAACGCGGTATTCATACTCGATCGAGCCGACGATGAGGTGGTTGGCGCCGTTGCGGTTGGTACTCAGGTTCTCGAAGCCGTAGCCGCGTACGCTGCGGTCGCCGCCGGCCTTGAATCGGTAGCGTTCGGGTAGCTCGGTCAGCGACAGTGCCAGTTGGCGGTCGTCGAGTACAACGTCCAGTTCACGGGTCCGTGCTTCGGTGTAGCCGAGTTCACCGCGGAGCAGGATCTTGTGACGTTCGCCGAACAGGTGATGCCACCGCCCGCCGACGTAACCCTGGGTAAAACTGACTGGCGAGCCGAGTGAATCATGTGCAGCCAGCACATGAGCACGAAACACCTGACCGTGGGTGTGGAACCCGCTGCCGCTGATGTTGGGCAGACGCCAGCGTGCGCCCAGTGCCAGGGTGTCGGTACTGGT
>SKZJ01000082.1 GCA_007127425.1 Wenzhouxiangella sp. | reverse complement strand
CTGGCTGGCCGGCACCCGGTCGGTCACCGGCCAGCTCGAGCGCTGGAGTTCATTCTGCGAAAACTGCCAGGAGAACCGCTGCAGGGTGCCCCGACGCTGGGAAGCCGGGTTGGCCCAGCCGGCCCGGGTACCGGCCAGCCGGATCCGCTCGCCGGCCAGGGCCGGTTCGTGTTGCCCATCCGGCCCGCGCACCGCACGCGTGGCAAGCTGACGCAGATCGCCGTCAAGGCGTGCCAATGCCATCTGCAGGCGGCCGAACTCGACAGACCGCTCGCGATGGTCCATCGCCGCCCGGCTCAGTCCGTCGAGCGCGATATAGGCGCCGGCGGCCAGGAAGGCGAATACGGTCACGGCGACGATCACCTCGATCAGGGTGTAACCGCCGATACGCCGCCGGGAATGCATGACGCTTGCATCCAGGGCATTCATCGCGGCAGGAACCCGGTATGGGTCAACATCGGCTCACGCCGCGCCGTCGACCGGTAGACCGCCACATCCACGCGCAGCAACTGATCGCCCGGCGCCGGCTGGATCAGCATGTCCCAGTACCAGTCGCGTCCGCCCATGGCACTCACACCCTGGCGAGTGCCGGTCTCGACCCGGGACTCCAGGCGCAGTTCGGAAAGAAGATTGTCCGCCACCCAGACCGCCATCGTGCGCTCCTCGAGGTGGAACTGGCTGTCGATGGCCTGGCTGCCGGCCCGCGCCAGCGCCGCAACGGCCACCGCGACCACGACCAGTGCCACCAGCACCTCCAGCAGCGTGAACGCACGCATGTGCTTCATCGGCGTCGCTCCACGTCAAGCCGGCCCAACCCGTTGCCCGTCAGGTCGACGCGTATGCCAGCCACTTCCAGAGTGAGCATGAACAGGCTAAGCTCCCCGAGCGGGTCGCACCACAGCTGCGGCGCATCCGGCTCGTCCGACAAACGCGAACGATGACCGCTCACATCCAGCGTCGCCTCGACCCCACCCTGCCATTCACGGGGGCGATTGATGCCGTCACCCGACAGCGGGACCCAGCCTTCGCTGGCCGACTGCCAGAAATCATAGCCTGCCTCGGTGATACGAATGCCGCGCGGGCGCGACTGGAACATGGCCTGTTCGCACTGTGCCTCGATCAACGCCGCCAGGCGCTGAAGCTGACGCTCGGGATCGGCATCGGAACGCCAGTCGCCCATTCGCAGCACCACCAGGCCGACCATGATGGCGCCGATGGCCACCACCACCAGCACTTCGAGCAGGGTGAAGCCCCTTGGACCGGCGGTACGCGGCCAATGAGCGATGGGTCGCCTCACCCGCGCGCGGTTACAGGTTCCAGTTGCCGATCTCGGCATTCTTGCCCTCGCCGCCGGGCATGCCGTTGGCACCGTAGGACCAGACGTCGATCTCGCCGTGCACACCGGGATGCAGGTACTGGTACTCGCGGCCCCAGGGATCGGTCGGCAGACGATCGAGGTAACCGCCGGGACGCCAATTGGGCGCCTCGGGTTGACCGGAAGGCTGGCGCACCAGTGCTTCGAGCCCCTGCTCGGTGGAAGGGTAAGTGTGATTGTCGAGCCGGTACATGTTCAGCGCTGTCACCAGCGCCTGCACGTCCTGCTTGGCGCGCGTGATCATGGCCCGATCAGGCTCGTCCATCACCCGCGGCACGACCACGGCGGCCAGGATCCCGATGATGACCACCACCACCAGGATCTCGATCAGCGAGAAACCGCGCACGCGGCTGAGGGGAAAACGTGTCATTGACTGCATCTTATGACTACACTGACAGACTCAAACGTTCATCATACGCCGAACCCGAATCCACATGAACTCCCGACATACTGAATGAGGTCAATCTCGTGACACGCCCCGTTCGCCTCCATACCCGACAGGCACTGGACGCGGGCAGCGAGGTTCGCCTCGAGCCGCAACCGGCCCGGCACCTGGTCAAGGTACTCAGACGCCGCAAAGGCGACCCGGTCATCCTGTTCAACGGCGATGGCCGGGAATACAGCGGCACCATCTCCGACTGCCGGCCGCCGGAGCACTGCACCGTGGCGGTGACCTCGGCCGAGTCACCGACCGTCGAATCACCGCTGACCATCACCCTGGTGCAGGCCATCGGTCGCGGCGAGCGCATGGACTGGTCCATACAGAAAGCCTGCGAACTGGGCGTGGCCGCCATCGTGCCGGTCTTTACCGAGCGCACCGAGGTCAAACTCGACGACAAGCGCGCCGAGAAACGGCTGGCCCACTGGCAGGGCGTGGCCATCGCCGCTTGCGAACAGAGCGGGCGGGTACAGGTGCCGGAAATCTGCGCTCCGATGCCATTGACCGCTTTGGCACCCGACGTCTCCCCGCGCTTCTATCTCGACCCCACGGCGAATTGCAGCCCGCAGGGCCTGCAGCCACCCGACCCCCCGCAGGCACTGCTCGTGATCGGACCGGAAGGCGGCTTCACAGAACACGAGATCGAATGGCTGAAGCGGCAGGAGTTCGAGGGGCTGCGGCTGGGGCCGCGCGTGCTGCGCACCGAGACCGCCGGCCCGGCCGCCATTGCCGTACTTCAGGCCCTGTTCGGGGACCTGCGATGAACTACGCCACCCGACGACGCCTGGCACGCGCTCGGCGGTGGCTGGCCGACCACGACAACCGCGTCACCTTCACCATCCTCTACATCACGCTGGCGCTGGTGCTGTCGATGGCCATCTCGATGTTCTGGCTGGTCGCCGTCGTCACCGCACACGGTGTCATCGAATACTGGTCGCTGGGACGGGCAGGCATCCGCGACCACCGTCTCGGGCGCACGTTGTGGCACGTCAAGCTCGATATCGCCCTGGTACTGGCCGCCCTGTGGCTGGGGCTGTATATCGACCTGCTCTTCGGCGTGGCCGGCCTGAGTGCCGCCGCCCGCACCGGCGCCCAGGCCACCGCCCGCTTCGTCGCCTGGCAGCGCACCATCCGAGGCGTGCTGCTGGCCAGCGACGAGGCCGCACTGGCGGCCAAGGCGGCGCTCGGCGGCAAGAAACATCGCGTCGACACGGGTCTGCCGAGATATCAGGTACCGCCAAGACCCTGGCGCCTCCCCTGGAGCGTCGGCGACTGGCTGACCATGGGCTCGATCGCCGTGCTGCTGGCGATGATCCTGACCGCCCCGCTGATCACCGATCACAGCTTGACCGAGGCCATCGCGATACTGGCCGATGATCTGCATCCTTGGCCGTTCTGAGGTTCTAGGTTCTAGGTGTGAGGTCATTGGGTGATTGCGGTATGGCAGGATGCAGCGCGTGATCCAGCTTGGTCAGATCAATTACCATCCTCGCTGGTCCACTCATTGATACACGGAGTTCATTCATGTCCAGAATCCTTTCCAAGCTGACCCTGATGCTGATCGCACTGCCGCTGGCGGCAGCCGCCGAGGTGCAACCGATCGAGTACAACGCCGAGGAGCTGGTCGAACAGGCGGTAATCGGCGAAATTTCCCAGCCGGCGATGCGCGAGTCCATCTACCGGGTCAAGGCCGACGGCTCGGTCGCGATGCGGCCCGGCACCGGCTCGATCACCTACAACTATCGCACCGGCGATTCGGCGGTGAACATGGCCGGCAATCATGTCGAGCCGGCTGTCAGCCTGTACAACCTGGACTCGGACAACTCACGCACTGGCAACGACAACCGTGCCCTCAATGCCCTGTCGATGATCGGCAATCGCGTTCGCATCGTCTCCGGGGAAGCGACCGGTGAAACCGGCTGGGTGATCGGCAAGCACGGTGGGGTGGAGCATGTCATGGTCGATTTTGCGCCGGAAGTCTACGATCACCTCGTCATCGGCGACAGCATGCAAATCCGCGCCGTCGGTGGCGGCATGCGCCTGACCAACGTCGACGGCGTTCGGGTCTTCAACGCCAGCCCCGACCTGATCGATGCACTCAACGCCAACGGCGCCGGCATCACGGCCGACGGACGCCTGCGCGTGCCGGTCACCCATACCATCCCGGCCAAGATCATGGGCTCAGGGCTCGGTCGTGATCATGTCTACACCGGCGATTACGACATCCAGATGTTCGACGAGGACGTCAATGAACGCCACCATCTCGACAGCCTGCGATTCGGTGACATCGTCGCCATCACCGATGCCGATCACTCCTACGGCCGCCACTGGCGCGGCGGGGCGATCTCGGTCGGCGTGGTGGTGCATGGCAAGAGCATGACCGCTGGCCACGGACCCGGTGTCACCACCCTGTTCACCTCACCGGACGGCAATATCGAACTGGTCGAAGACGCCAACGCCAATCTCAAGTCGCTGCTTGCTATCCCGTGAAGGATTGAGAAGCACCAAATTACAAGCACCAAATAGCAAACAAATTCAAATGACCATTTTTTCAATGATCGAAACGGGTGTGCTGCCGGGGCGATGACCAAACCCGCCCGCGCCAACTGGGTCGAGCTCACCCTCCGGGTCGACGCTGAAAGGGCTGAAGTCGCCGAAGAGCAACTGGTTGCCCTGGGGGCGGCCTCGGTCACCCTGCTCGACGCCGCTGATCACCCGATGCACGAACCCGACCCTGGCGAAACTCCGCTGTGGCCGGAAGTGCTGGTGCGCGGCCTGTTCGGGCCGGAGCTCGACCGCGCTGCCGTCAGCGAGCGCCTGTACGCGGCCGACCTCGTCCGCTCGGCCGACCAGGTGAATTTCGACGAGCTGGCCGATCAGGACTGGGAGCGGGCCTGGATGGATCGATTCCAGCCGATGCGCTTCGGGCACGACCTGTGGATCTGTCCCTCGCACCGCGAACCGGAGCCGGGCTGGACCACCGTCATCCGGCTCGATCCCGGCCTGGCCTTCGGCAGCGGCACGCACCCGACCACGGCACTGTGCCTGGAATGGATCGACGGGCAGGATTTCAACGGCAAGGTGGTGATCGATTACGGCTGTGGCTCGGGCATCCTGGCCATTGCCTGCGCTCTCAAGGGCGCCGACCGCGTAGTCGCCATCGACCACGATCCGCAGGCGCTGACTGCCACCGTCGACAACGCCCGACGCAACGCGGTCGAGTCGCGTATCGTCGCGATGCTGCCCGATACCCCAGAGGCCGAACAGGCCCTGGCGGCAAGGGCCGATGTGATCGTCGCCAACATCCTTGCCGCACCCTTGATCGAACTGTCCGGGCGCCTGGCCAGCGCCGTTGCGGCCAATGGCCGACTGGCGCTCTCCGGCATTCTCGAGTCCCAGGCCGACGGAGTCGACCGGCCCTACCGCGAATACCTGCAGCCCGACCTGCAGCGCACGCGGGAAGAGTGGGTCCTGCTGGCTTACCGGGGGGCAGAGAACGGGGGCTGACGCCCGGTCAGTCGTGCGGGCGGATGGCAATGGCGTCGTGCCCGACCCAGAAGGCACATTCTTCCCACAATTCCGGATCCTTGCCCAGCGCCAGGCGGATCTGTTCCCCGACCACGCGTGCAGTGACCAGGCTGGTGCCGTACTGGCTGGCTTCCAGGGATGGTGATTCACTGCTGGGCAGGAAACTGTAACCGGTCTCGTCGAATTGCACGCCGAGCTGGTCGCGCAGCACGTCCTCGTTGTGCACGGTAAAGATCAACACGCCGCCGGGTGCGACCGCGCCGGCCAGGGCCTTGAGCCAGCGGCCCCAGACCTCGATCGGCAGGTGGGTGAGCAGGGAGAGCACGAAAACCACCTCGTAGCGGCGCGGGAACGCAATCTCCTCCGGCTCGAAGGACGAATAGAAGGCCTCGACTTCAAATTGCTCGCGGGCGAACTCCATCGACCCCGGCATCACGTCGGAACAGGCCACCTTGCCCGGCAGGACCTTGACCAGGTGACGGGTGAAACGACCAAAACCACTGGCGAATTCGAGAAAACTGGACACCCGGGTCAGCGGCTGATCGAGCTTGTCCATCACCACCATCAGCTCGCTCAGGGTGCGCCAGCCATCGGACAGGTAGTCGCGGATGGGGTTGTGGCTGTAGGGACCCGTGCCGATGAACTTGAAGATATCGTCCCTGGGATCGATCACGCAGTTGATGCGCATCCACGAGCTGTAGCGGCGCGGATCGCCGAGACGTTCAAGCGCGTTGCTGGCCTCGATGTTGGCCGGATCACGCTCCAGCACACTCATGTAGAGGCGACCAGCCTCAGCCGGGTCGCCTTGTTCCAGTGCGCGGGCGCGCCGGATTTCGTCGTCGAATGCGGGTGCTTCGCTCATGGAATGATCGGGTCCTTACCAGGGTCTGATCGACTGCCGATGCGGGCGTCGGCGGGGCCGGCAATGGTATCATCCCGCGCCTGTCGTCACCGGATGTCCTGCCTCGCCGTGAAAACGGAAATTCCTGCCGATCTGGCCCGCGAAGCCCGCCGTCAGCTCGCACACCCGCAACTGGCCGAAACCCTGCGCGAACACCTCGGCGAGTTGCCGCATTCGGTCGCGGCCAGCCAGATCGGCACCGACCTGCACCCGGACTGCCAGATGCTGTCGCACTCGCTGCGCCATCACGGCGATGCCGGGCTGTCGGTGAGTCAGTATTTCAGCATCGCCCTGCAGCAGTTTCATGCCGCCGAGCAGATCATTCGCCGCCATCCGACCGAACGCGGTGAACTGAAGTTTCTCGATTTCGCCTGCGGCTACGGGCGCCTGCTCAATTTCCTCGTCCACAGCTTGCCGCCGGCCAACATTCACGCCGCCGAGATCATGCCGCAAGCAGTCAGTCACGTTCGCGACCGCTACGGCGTGCAGGCCTGGCAGTCGACCGAAGCCCCGGAAGACTTCCGGCCCGACGAGCGCTTCGACATGATCTGGGTCGCGTCGCTGTTTTCTCACCTGCCAGAGGAATTGTTCTCGCGCTGGCTGCGCCGGCTGCACGGTCTGCTCACCGATGACGGCATCCTGTGCTTCACCGTCCATGACGAAGCGCTGCTGCCGCCGGAACTGCAGTTGCCCGATTCGGGCCTGCTCTATATCGAAGGCAGCGAGAATGCCGAGCTGAGTCCGGCAATCTACGGCACCAGCTTCGTCAGCGAAGCCTTCGTGCGCCGCGCGCTGCATCGCGCGCTCGGTGACGATCGGCCATACCGGCGTTTTCCGCGGCTGATCGCCTACGAGCAGGATGTCTACATGTTCGCTCGCGACGGGCGTCAACTTCCCGCGTCGATAGGCGAGTTGCGCCATGGCCTGCGCGGCTGGGTCGACGGTTGCCG
>SKZJ01000071.1 GCA_007127425.1 Wenzhouxiangella sp. | reverse complement strand
TGTTCATCTTACTTGCAGCCAGCGGCCTGGTCGGCGCGGCGATTCCTGGCTGCCCGGCCGATGACGCCATCGACCAGGCCCGGCAACTGCTGGCCTTTCACTTTGGCGACGATGAGCGGATCGAAATCGACCCCGAACTCAAGCAGCTCGCGCCGATCGTCAACCCGGCCAATCCTGGTGAACAATTCAGCGTGCTGGAGCTCTGGGGCTATGTCTACCGGGGCCAGTACCGTGTCCGGCTGACCTACTACCCCATGGACAACGGCTGTGTGCTGATGGGGCAGGAAATCATCGAGTACGCCAGCCTTGGCGCCGAGGTGCATGGCCTTGATCCTTCACCACCGCACTCCGGCGTAGTCCGGGAACTGACACTCGGCGACCGCGCCTGTTACATCCTCATCGAACACCACGGAGAAATGGTCGAAGCAATGGCCTTCATGGCGTTGTGCGAGCGCGACGAGCTGATCGACCGCTTTGCGACCTTCGAGCACGAGGCGGGTGACGTCATGGCCATGTCCTGCGAGGGTGACCCAGAATGCACTGATCACGAGACGATGCTGCTGATAAGTGATGCAATGCTCTGACGACTCCCAGGTCCTGCCAAGACAGGAATCAAGCCTCGCAGACCGGCACTCTTCTGGGCAGGCGAACAGTGAAAGTGGTGCCCTGCTCTTCTGACGACTCGACTGCAATGTGCCCGCCGTGCGCGTCAACGATGCGCTCGGCAATGTAGAGCCCCAGGCCGAGATTGCTGTTTGGCCCCTGGCTCGATGACCTCCCAAGTGACGTGCTTTGTTTCAGCGGGTTGAAAAGCCCGTCGAGGTGATCAGGGCGAATCGCGGCGCCATGATTGTGTATTCGGACTTCGACATTTTCGCTGTCGCCTGCAAGTACGATGCCGACAGTATCGCCCGGCCCACTGTGCTCGACTGCATTGCAAACGAGATTGGTCAGCACCTGGCTGATCCGCTCTTCATCCCATTGACCGACCTGTTGCTCGCCCAACTCAAACTGAACAATGCTACCGGGCTGCGCAGCCATGACTTCTTCGGCCACATCCTTGACAACACTCCTAAGATCAACCTCAACTGCATGGACTGGAATGCCGCTGCCAAGACGGCTTCGTGTAAAGTCCAACAGGTCTCCGACCATTTGGGTGGCGCGCATCGCGTATCGTGCGATATTCGCTGCCTGTACCCGGTGCGACTGATCCATCCGGTCGCTCTCGCTCATGAGAAGTGCCGTGGTATAGATCGCTCCAATTGGACTGCGAAGGTCGTGCCCCACAATGGCCAGGAACAGTTCCTTGGCATCCTCGACACTGTCGTTGAACTCGGAAACCGATTCAGCCAGTAATTGATCGATCGCCTCATTGAAGCGAATCAGGTCCGCAATATCTTTTGCTTCGAGCGTACCGCATTCGCGTGTCCACAGTTTCAGAACAGTGGCCCGGAGCGCGCGGTACTCTGCCCCTAGCTGCACCGCAGTAAATCCGCTCTCAGCTCGTTCTGCGCCATGCTCCTCGGCCGCTGTCAATTCGGCGCCGTCGGAAACCGGCCCGCGCCCTTTGGATTTCTCCGACTGCTGAAATTGGCTCTGATCAGTCTTGAGATCCTTGGCGATGACCAAAAGCATCTCACGGGCATGATCACGAAGCGCCTCAATGTCCATGGTGATGCTCGCAGGCGCGCAGGTCGCCGCAAAGCTATCCCACTCCGTCAGGATCTGCTCGAACTCGGTCAGAATGAATTCATGCAGACGCATAGCACCCGTCTTCTTGCAGAAGGCTTAGTCTTAATACCATGTGCCAGGATCCATGGCCCAACCAAGAGAATCAAAAATAGTCTCGCTGCAGCATATTCCCTTACTCCTTTCCTGGCAATACCAACCAGAACCGTGCAGCGCACGTCGAAATGCAGGTGCTTCAGATTCGTCCAAACCGGGAGTCGGGTTGCACTAAGGGCGCTTTGTGCGGCACCGTACATTACTAAACCCCCTCAAATGCAAAACTTGAACCACATCATGGTGAGAGGAAAACGTGGTCTCGGTTGTCATACCCGCGTTCAATGAGGTCGGCACGATCGCTGATGTCATTGCCTGTGCTCTACAACATCCCTGGATTGATGAGGTCCTTGTGGTGGATGATGGCTCTTCCGACTCGACTGCCCAGGTGGCAGAGGCTGCGGGCGCCTGCGTCATCCGCCTGGACCGAAATGTGGGCAAAGCAGCCGCCCTGGATGCTGGAGTGCGTTCGGCCAAGGCCAGCACCCTGCTGTTTCTTGACGCTGATGTGACCGGGCATACACAGCAGACCTTGTCCCGAATCATGCAACCGGTCATCGATGGGCAATTCGAGATGAACGTGGGCCTGCGCGCCCGATCGACACTGATACTCAACCGGTTGCTGAGATTTTTCCCGATTATAGGTGGCGACCGGGCTTTGACACGCCGATTGTGGGAAGCCATCCCGGCGGATAGTGTCTCCGGCTTCGAGATAGAAATCGCGTTGAATTACACGTCAAAGCGGTTCGACAAGGGTATGGGGTTCGAGTTGGTACATGGCACGGCCCACCGGATCAAGGAAAGGAAGTATGGTGTAGGAATAGGTGTCGCCCGACGCCTGGTGATGATCGGGCATGTCCTGTCGATTTCATTCCGGCTCTACATCCTTGACCGTATCAACCGGGGGGCTGTGCGCATCAAGGCGAGAATCACGGCCATGGTCCGCGCCAGCAGGGTCATTTCAATGTTTCGATGAAGCTGCGGGCCTCGCTGATGGCCTGGTTCATGGCCATGATCAGTTCATCAGTGGCTTGCTCAATATCGGCCAGCTCGTCACGGACGGCGGCAATGGCCATGGAGTTAAGGTTGTGCTTCAGGAACAGCACCTGGTCCTGGAACACGTTGAGCACCGGCGCCATGGACGTTTCGGCACGCTGCATGGCGGTCATCATGCGCGTATAGCGCTGGCGAGTCTCACGCAGGATGTTTTCGCTGCGCCGTTTGAGGGCCGGATCGGTGTAGAGGTCGAGTTCATCCTCCCATTCGTCAAATAGTGCTTCGGCCACATGTTCGACCGCCGCGATGCGATCACTGACGTTTTTTGCTCGCGACTGGCTGCGCTGGAATTCGCGGTCCAACCGGCTATACGTGCGCTCCAGATCGCCACCATCGACCTCGACTGTGGCCCGAAACTGTTCCAGCGCCGTGGAAAATTGTTCGCGCGCCTCGTCCTGGGCATCGGCAGCTTTTTCCACCCGGCTGGACAAAATATCGCGCTTCTCGATACCGAAGGACTCGAGGGCGCGATATTGCATCGACTGGCATCCGGCCAAACCGAACACACCGACCAGCATCAGGACAAACGCGGTACGCATGATAGCCGACTGGCATGTCCAGAGCCCCCGCCGGCTATTCAGAGTCACCGTTGTCGAAGGCTTCAAGATTGACGTCGAATTGCATATGCAGTGGCTCGACTGCGCCTTCAGGCTGTGCCTCTATGTGGATCTGGAATGAACGCTCGGAACTGGCGTCAAGGGTGCCGATGTAAGAGACATGGCCGTCTGATTCGGTTTCTTGCAAGTCAATCGTTTCAACGTGACCGCTGAGGCTTTCGATTTGAGCACTGATGTCGGCCGAAACAGGTACCGGCTGATCTTCCGACCGATTGTCCAGAACGACCACGTTGAGCAGGACGAGATCGGAGTCGCGTTCGATGCCGTATTGCCTGGCCATGGTTTCGGGCAGGTTCTCGGTGCGACCGATATTGGCCCGGAGCGTATAGCCGTCAGACTCGATAACATGCTCCAGAGGACCGTGTTCATCAGCAGGCTGGGCGGCCCGCCGCTGTTCCCGAGCAGGCTGTTCGGGCCGTCGTTCCTCAGCAGGCTGATCGGCCGGCGGCTGTTCCTCAGCAGGCTGACTGGCCGGCGGCTGAGTCTCGGCGGTATCGACCGTCTCCTCGTCTCGTTCACAACCGGCCAATACAGCCAGAACGAGCAACAAGGCGATGGTTAGCGTAATGCTATGAATTTTATTGCTTTGCATGATGTTCATGGTGCGCTCTTCTCCATGGAAGTGGGCCTAATAAGGGAGACTGTAGGCCACATTAGGCCAATGTCAGTCTGGCTTCAGTGCGGTGCCAAACATACTGCGATCATCGCTGTCGGCCAAGCCGACCAATCGGTCACGGTCGCTTTCGCAGGCAGCTTTTCCCATGCCATCTCGGTCGTTAACGAAGACCTGGTCGACCGCCTGTCTGACCACGACATCGAGCGGAAGGTAGGTGTGGACGGCAAAAATCATGCCGAAAGGCACGACTGTGTCAGCCTCAATCCCGTTGTCGGACACGTCCACGTCCTTCACAGGCATAGGTGTAGTCATTGCCGTAAAGGTTTCAGGTACCCTGAAATCGAGCATGACCGCCGGCGTAGAAGCCAGTACCGCCGAAGCGGTAATATGCAAATCGTTTTGAACTATCAGATCGCACAGCACCTTGCGGTATATTGTTCCGTCGATCGCCGCATAAGCCGCGAGGTGTTTGGCGAGAGTACAGGCGTCAAGGGACTTGTTCCGTAACCGCAGATCCATACGCGCGGTTCTGAAATCCTGGTAATGATGACTGGTGTTCAAGATCTGCATGTAAGACAGTGCAGAGCGCAACAGGGATGAAAAATCCCGTACTCCGTAATCACCCTGTGAAGCATCGCGGCGCATTGGCTGCATTCCTCCCCCCCACATCCATTCGCCGTACAGAGCATTACCCTCCGCCGCAAATCTTGATGTACCCCAACCGCTTTCCAGGATCGCCTGGGCAATAGCCAGCGCCGGTGGAATGATGTCAACCCGTTTCAGGACTTCCAGGGGAGCGGTGTCTGGGGAAAGGCCGTAGCTGGTCACTATCAGCTTGTAGCGCTCTGAGTTGCGTAATTCCACGGCATGACCGGAGGCCATGGCATCCAGTATGTAGGTTCGGTCCGCATTGATCTGTTCGTTGGCTATCAGAATCAATGGGGCCAGCAGCCTGATGAAGATGCTCTTTCTGCTTGCTATATCCAGACCATGTTCCCAATCGCTGGGTAGATCATTCGTCACGATACGGGGCACGATGAGGATGGAAGTATCGCTGGCCACTGGCCATTCGAAATCGTGATCGAGAAGGAAAGTCATCACCTCTTCGGTCGAATGTACCTGGGTACTGCCTGGCACAAGGGCTTCGATCATCGGATTCGTCTGGTCCGACGCGGCAATTCCTCCGGCGGCCATGGTCATCGCCAGTAACACGCTGCAGATTAGTTGTTTGGCTCTACTCACTGTTCTGTTCCTGAACGCGACTTGCTCGCCCTGCCCCGTCAACTGGCGATAAACAACGGAATAAGAATGATCAGTATGCCGATCAGGGCGACCACGGACAGTGCCACACGTGCGGCAAGCGCGGTGACCCGAAACAGGAAGACGGCTGCGAGAACGAGAATGACAAGACCAATGGCCGTAGACATGAACCATCTCCTATGTGGAAATCGGGCGTGACGACGTTTCGCGATTGGAGCGGCGGCTGGTGCTCGTCCCGGATTCACCGAGCCGGTGCGGTCGCGTCAACCATGCAAACACAAGCCCGCCGGCTACTCCCCCCACGGCCATCAGGATGGTGCAAGAAAAATCCCTGCTGGCCCCGATCAGAAGCGCCAATGGCGACAGCCAATTGACCAGCGGGATGGCAACCAGGATGGCCAGGCCGCCGGCCAGCCCGAACCACAGGAACGGGGCTCCGGCGCGCTGGACTACCAGCCAAGCAACGAAAAAGGCCACCAGCAAAGCCGGCAGCACCATATACCCGGCATACGTCAGGCTGAAACCAGAGAAGATATCGGTGAACGTGGCGCGCAGGTTGGTACCCAGACCGATATCAACTCCTATACCGGTCAGGGCGGCAAGATTGTACTGAGTCTGGACAACGGAACCCCATACCACGGTCAGAACAACCGCGGCCAGAAAGCCAAGGACCAAGCGCTGAACCGGTGTGCTACTCATGGTTGTTCTCCTGGGTGCATGGATCGGGCTGCTCCTGTAGCTCAACGCGACGGGGCCACTCGTACCAACTGCCCATCCGGCTCGTCGGTGACCAGGTAGAGCGCACCATCCGGCCCGGTCCGTATATCCCGGATTCGCTGTTCGAGTTCCGTGAACAATATGTCCTGTTCGCCCGGCTCACCACCATTGAGCAGCGGTACCCGCCGGACTGATTCTTCCGCCAGTGCCGCAACGAAGAAGCTTCCTTGCCACTGCGGAAACAACTCACCGTAATAAAGTGTCATCCCGGACGGAGCGATTGACGGCGTCCAGTGGAGCAATGGCTGTTCCATGCCCTCATAGGAGGTGAATGGTGTGATCAACGCGCGACTGTAGTCCTTGCCATAGCTGATGACCGGCCAGCCATAGTTCCGGCCTGGAAGGATGATATTGAGTTCATCGCCTCCGCGCGGACCGTGCTCATGGGCGTAGATCACTCCGCGGTTACGGTCATATACGATGGCCTGCACATTGCGATGCCCGTAACTGTAGATTTCCGGCTTTGCATTGGCCGTGTCGACGAAAGGATTATCGTCCGGCACGGTGCCGTCATCTCGAATGCGGATGACCTTTCCCAGGTGGCTCTCAAGGTTCTGCGATTCCTCGCGAAAGTAGAACCCATCGCCGGTGCCGAGCAACAGCGTGCCGTCGTCCATCCAGGCCATGCGGCCGCCATAGTGTGCATCGCCACTTTTCGGGGGCTGCGTCGTGAAGATCGGGGTTACTTCCAGCAGCTCTTGTCCGTCGAATCGCGCACTAACAATACGCGTATGGTTCTCGTCGTCATCTCCGTGGGCGAACGACAGGAAAAGAATGCCGGTCTCTTCGAAATCTTCGGCCAGGAGCACATCGAGCAATCCGGCCTGGCCCGACGCGAACACTTCAGGCAGGCCTGCGACGGGTGTTGGTCGGAGTCCGTCAGAATCCACGACACGTAAACGACCCGGCCGCTCCGTGACCAGTATCGCGCCGTCCGGCAGGAATGCGATCGACCATGGATGTTCAAGCGGCTCGGCCAGCACTTCCAGTTCATAGTCTGAAGCTTCTGCCGTCACCCACATGGCCACAGCAATCGAGAATATAAATGCAAGCGAATTGCGCATGGAAAACTCCGTCAAGTTACTGGAGTTTCACATCTACGGGT
>SKZJ01000328.1 GCA_007127425.1 Wenzhouxiangella sp. | reverse complement strand
CACAGAGGCCATTCATGTTTCTCTGTGTGCTCTGTGCACTCTGTGGTTCAGTGTTTTGCTTACCTGCTTTCATCCGCAGTCTATTGATCCTTGAATCTGTCGTGCACCACTTCGCCGTCGTGGGCGAGCAGGCAGCCGGCGATGACGTCGTCCTCGGTGTCGACTTTCAGCCTGCCTTCCTCATCGATGAGCAGGGCGAGCAGGTTGTAGACGTTCTTGGCGTACATCTCCGAGGCGTGCAGCGGTGCCTTCGAGGGCAGGTTGGTCGGCCCGTTGATCAGTACGCCGTTGTGATTGATGGTTTCGCCGGCTTTTGTCAGTTCGCAGTTGCCGCCGGTCTCGGCGGCCAGATCCACGATGACGCTGCCCGGGCTCATGTTGTCGACCATGGCCTCGGTGATGATCTTCGGCGCCGGTCGGCCGGGGATGGCGGCGGTGGAGATGACCACGTCGGCTTTTGCCAGGTGGCGCGCCAATGCATCGGCCTGCTGTGCGCGTTCGTCGTCGGTCAGCTCGCGGGCGTAGCCGCCCTCGGTCTCGGCATCGACACCGGTTTCGATCATTTTCGCGCCCAGTGACTCGACCTGTTCGCGCGCTGCGGCGCGGATATCGTAGGCCTCGACCTGGGCACCCAGGCGCCTGGCCGTGGCGATGGCCTGCAGCCCGGCCACGCCGGCACCGATGACCACGGCTTTTGCGGGCCGGAGCGTGCCGGCGGCCGTGGTCAGCATCGGGAACAGTCGCGGCGCGATGTCGGCCGCGATGATCACCGCCTTGTAGCCGGCGATGGTGGCCTGCGAAGAGAGTACGTCCATGGCCTGGGCGCGGGTGATGCGCGGTACCAGTTCCATCGCGACCAGCGAAAGTCCGTTACCGGCAGCAGCTTTGAGGTCTTCGAAATCCTGGTAGGGGGCAAGCTGGCCGATGACGACCGTGCCCTTGCCAGCGGCTTTCAGGATCTCGGCCGGAGGCCGGCGGACACACAGGAGGACGTCGGCCTGCTCGGCCACGCTACCTGCGTCGCTGGCGATCTCGCAGTCGCCCCATGACTCGTCGGGATGACCGGATTCAGTGCCGGCGCCCGTTTCGACGATGACTTTGTGGCCGGCCTGAACGAGCTTGGCCGCGTTTGGAGGATCCAGCGCGACGCGTCGTTCACCGCTGGCGGATTCCTTGACGATTCCGATCTTGAGCGTCATGTTCTTCCCTCTGATGTGAGCTAGAGTGTAGCGCCATGGCGTCGACGTGTTCAAACAATCTGAAGAAAGTCACACGTCGTCATCTATTCATCGACTCGCACCACAATCCTTGCTTATGAGAACCCTCTGCTTTCTTGTTGCCCTCGCGGCAATGTCCTTTGTCTTCGCCGCGCCGGCGGAGGAAACCGCGGCCGGCTGGTACCGCGATGGCCAGGCGCTGATCTCCGAACGTCGGTCAATGCCTGGCGAAATACCTGAGGCGCGCAACCTGATCCTGTTCGTCGGCGACGGCTTGAGTTTCTCCACTGTGGCCGCAGCGCGGATTCTGGAGGGTCAGAAACGCGGCGAGTCGGGTGAGACCAACCTGCTGTATTTCGAGACCTTTCCGCATACGGCTTTTTCCAAGACCTACAACACCAACCGCCAGAGCCCGGACTCTGCCGGCACCATGACCGCCATGGTCACCGGCGTGAAAACCTTTGCCGGCGCCTTGTCGGTGGATCAGCATGCCCGTTACGGCGATTGCGAATCGGCGCAGGGGCGCGAGCTGGTCACCCTGCTCGACATCGCTGCGCTCGGTGGCCTGGCGACGGGCGTCGTGACCAATACCCGCATCACCCACGCCACGCCCGCAGCGCTTTTCGCGCGTTCGCCGCATCGCCGTTGGGAGAGCAATGCCGGCATGCCGCAAGCGGCACACGAGGCAGGGTGCCGTGACATCGCCCGGCAGTTGGTCGAGTACGACATCGGCGGCGGTATCGATGTGGTCCTGGGCGGTGGCCGCCGCGCTTTCATGCCGCTTGAGGCGTCCGATCCCGAGTATCCGGCCATTCGCGGCTTGCGCACTGAAGGGAGCAACCTGATCGAGGAGTGGCAAGAGCGACATCCGGATGGCCAGTACGTCTGGAACCTGGAACAGTTCCGCGAGGCGGTAAGCGACCTGGACGGGCCATTGCTCGGCCTGTTCGAGCCCTCGCACATGCAATACGAGCATGATCGCGCCAACGATGAAGCCGGCGAGCCGTCCCTGACCGAAATGACGCGCGAGTCCATCGCCCTGTTGTCCGAACGCAGCGATGAAGGCTTTTTCCTGATGGTCGAGGGTGGGCGCATCGATCATGCGCATCACGCCAATAACGCCTACCGGGCGCTGACTGAAACCATCGAGTTCTCCCGCGCCATCGAGGCGGCCCACGAGATGACCGACCCGGCAGATACCCTGATCGTGGTCACCGCCGATCACGGTCATGCCATGGTGTTCGCCGGCTACCCGGCGCGCGGCAACCCCATCACCGGCCTGGTGCGTCGGCCCGATGTCAACGGCAACCCCGGTGAACTGCAACTCGACAATGACGGTCGCCCGATGACCACGCTGCGTTACTTCGACGGCCCCGGCTACCGCGGCGGTGATCGGCCTGATTACGAGGACATCGATCCCACCGACCCTGATTTCCGTCAGGAGGCAACCATCGGTCTGCGCTCAGCCACCCACTCCGGCGAGGACGTCCCGGTCTACGCCACCGGCCCGGGCGCCGAGGTGCTGCACGGCGTGTTCGAACAGAACGTGATCTTCCACGCATTGCTGCAGGCCCATCCGAACCTGGCCCCGGTGGCCGAGCAGCTGGCCGATGACGATGGCTTGCCGGCCTGGCAACAGGTCCTCGGTGACCCGGCTGAAGATGCCGATGCCCGGAGTGATGATTGAATCGAATCGTGTCGACGCCGTTCCATCTTTGATCAAATCCTGCCAAAGCCTTATCATTGGGTCCGGGCATTGCCGAGGGAGAGGCGTGCCGGGTATTCATCGTGCGGTTGTCCTTGAATAGGGAGCGAGTCGCTGAAGGGCAGCCGTAATCGCTGATTGCTCCGACCAGGGGCAGTTGAACAAGAACAATTGACGGGGACTGCGTCTGGTGCCGGAAATCGCCTTCGGGGAGTTGCTCGATCCCGCATTTCGCCCCTTTGCCATCGGGGCGATCATCGTTGCACTGATTGCACTGCTGGAAATCCTGTCGGCCGTTTTCGGTCTGGCGGTTTCGAGCGTGGTGGACGATCTGCTGCCCGACATCGATATCGACGGCGATGCCGATGCGGGCATGCTGTCGTGGCTGGGTTTCGGGCATGCGCCCTTCCTGGTCGTTTTGATCGTCATCCTGTCGGTGTTTTCGATTTCCGGCATATTGATCCAGGCTTTCGCGCTGGGCTGGCTGGGCTCGACGTTGTGGCCGGCGCTGGCGGTGATCATTGCGCTGGGCATCAGCCTGCCGCTGGCCGGCTGGCTGTCGCGCAAACTGGCCTGGTTGATTCCAAGTGTCGAAAGTTCGGGCATTCATCGCGATGAACTGGTCGGTCGTACCGGGCGAATCACCCTGGGCACGGCTACTGGCGAGCGCACGGCGGAAGCCGAAGTCGTCGGGCCGAAAGGGCTGCGCCACTGGATCCGGGTGCGTGCCGAACGCGGTGAGACCATCGAGCAGGGAGCGCAGGTGCGCATCCTGGACAGGGAGAGCCGTTCGGTGTTCATCGCCCGGCGGCACGAGTGAAGTCTCTGATCATTAACTGAAAATCTGGAGGGAGAATGAACGCATCCGCTTTGATGACCATACCCGGCATCGTTGTTTTGGCCCTGGTGGCGATCGGCCTGATCTATGCCGCCCTGTACAAGAAGGTGCCGCGCGGTATCGCGCTGGTGCGTACCGGCATGGGCGGCAGAAAAGTCATCATCGATGGCGGTTGCCTGAGCCTGCCGGTGTTCCACGAAGTCCGCCAAGTCAACCTGTCGACGGTCCAGTTGACCGTACGGCGCAATGGCGAGGACGCGTTGATTACGCGCGACAGTCTGCGCGTGGACGCCACCGTTGATTTCTATGTTTCGGTCGAGGAAAGCGACGACGGCGTGGCCCAGGCTGCCCGAACCCTGGGTGACCGCACCTTCGATCCCGTCAAGCTGCGCGAGCTCATCGAGGGCAAGCTGGTTGACGCCTTGCGTGCCGTGGCTGCCGAGCAGGACATGATGAACCTGCATGAGAACCGCCAGGATTTCGTCCAGCGTGTCCAGGAGATTGTCGCCACCGACCTGTCCAAGAACGGTCTGCAGCTCGAGTCGGTTTCACTGACCGGCCTGGACCAGACGCCGACCGATAACCTCAACCCGAACAACATGTTCAACGCCACGGCGTTGAAACTGACGGCCGAGCGTGTGGCGCGCGAAACCCAGGCGCGGGCCGAGGCCGAGGCCAACGCCAAGATCGCCGATGCGCGTGAATCCGCCCGTGCCGAGGAAGAAACCATCCGGGCACGCGAGACGGTGGAGCGTTCCGAGATCGAAAAGGAACGCGGTGTGGCAATCTATCGCTCCGAGAGCCAGGCCGAGTCGAGAAAGGCAGAAATTGCTTCCAACCAGGCAGCCGAGAATGCCGAGCTCGAAAAGGACGAAGCGTTGCGTGCCCGCGCCATCGAGCGTGATCGCAAGCTCAAGATCTCCGAGCAGGAACAGCGCATCGCCGTGGCCGAGAAGTCTGAGAGTGAATCGCAGGCCCAGGCGCGCGCCGAAAAGGCCCGGCAGGAGCGCGTGGTGGCCGAAGAGGCCGTGCGCACCGCCCAGGAACAGGCCGCTGCCGAACGCCAGAAGCAGGTCAGCGTGATCCGGGCAAATGAAGAGGCGGAAGTTGACGCCACGCGCATTCGAGTCTCTGCCGACGCCCGGCGTGAGGCCGTGGAGCTGGAGTCGAAGGGTCGTCGCCAGGCCGCCGAACAGGACAAGGCGGCTGCCGAGTTCCACGCCCAGGCCGTCCGTGCCGAAAAGGAAGCCGAGGCCGAGGGGATCCGCGCGGTCAACGAAGCCAAGAACACCCTGTCTGGGGACCTCATCGCCCATGCCGAACGGCTGCGGGAACTGGATGTGGCCCCCGAAGTGCTGCGCGAACTCGTCGCACCCTTCGAAGGAGTGGGCGAGAACATGCGCTCGGTCTTCATCCATGGCCTGGGCAACACCAATGGCAGCGGTGCCAATGGCAGCAGCGGCAACGGCACCCAGCCGCGCTCGGTAATGGAAGACCTGTTCGGGCAGATCATGAACTACTCGACCGTCGGACCGGCGCTCAAGGAAATCGGCGGGCAGTTGGGTATCGATCTGGCCGAAACCCTCAAGAACGGATCCCTGCAGCGCATCAACGGTGCCGACCAGCCCATGTCCGAGACCGAAGATGAGGACGACACCGAGGAGGCTCGATCGCAGCCGGCAGAGCACAGCAAGCCACCGGCCAAGACGCCGGAATCGAAATCGAGCAAGGCCTGATCGCGTTGCCTGACCGGAATTGATGCGCCGCAGTCTGCTCGACATGCAGGTCGCTGCCGGGGCCGTCGTCGTGGCGGTCGCCGGGCTGTCGCTGGGCGGTGCTTTTGCCTGGGGTGGTCTGGCCCTGGCGGCCGGGGGTGCCGTCGTCTACGGCGCCCGCTTGCGGCCCGGCATGGGCGATGGCGCCGAGTCCGACAAAGTGACGGCGACGACCGGTCCGGCGGATGTGCTATGGGCGGATGCCGAACAAGCGCTGCGCATACTCGACCGATACCCGGACGATGACGAGTTGTCCCGGCCGGTCATCCGGCTGGCCCGACTGGGACGCCGGGCGGTGGAACGCGGCCGGCAAAGTCCGGCCGATCCAGCCGCAGCCCGCACCCGCCACGTGCTGTGCCTGGCTGCCGAAACCCTGGCCGCCTATGCCGGCAGCGACAGCGGCCGACGCCAAAGGCGCCTTGAGCGCATGCAGGAGGTGCTCGACCAGGCCGCCGCAACCATTGCCCGGGACGCCGAGTCGGATCCGGATGACCAGGCGCTGTGCGTGCGCCTGCGTGTGCTCGAACAGGAACTGAAACATACGCCAACTGGAGGATCCAGCCATGGAAATGACGACCAGGATTGATGTCGCCCCGCAGCAGGATGCGGAAGTACGCCGGGAAGTGGAGGTGTTTCTGGGCGAGGCGTCGCGCGCCTTCGACCTTGAAGCCGCGCGTGCCGAGAAACAGGCATTGATCGAGCAGATCAAGGGCGATTTTTCATGGCAACAGCCCGAGCGCTTCGCCGCCGACCAGGCCGCCGGTGTCTCGCAGTTTGCCGATACCATCATCGAAGGCGTGCGTTCGGCCAATCTGGGCAGCGTGCATGATCATCTGACCGAACTGCGAATGGTCAGCAAGCGGCTCAGCGGGCAACTGGAACCTTCCGGCATTTTCACCCGTTTCTTTTTCAACGCCCGCAAGGCCGTGGAACGGTTTGCGGCCGACTGGAGCACGGTCGATGCCCAGATCAACCAGGTCATTGCCACGCTCGAACGCGATAAGCGCGGCAGCCTGATCACCATCGAGAACCTGCGCGAGATCGGCCAGGAAGCGATCAGCAATTTCAGGCACATGGCCGCGGCCATCGTTGCCGGCCGCGAGATCCTCACCGAAGAGCGCCAGCGACTGGCCGAACTCAAGGAAAAGGTCGACACAGCCGAGGACGCCGTTCAGGCCGCCGAACTGCGCCAGCTCGAACAGCGCGCCGACGTGTTCGACCGTCGCCTGACCAACCTCGAGAAAAGCCGCGCCATTGCCGCCGGCATGATCCCGACCATCCAGCAGACCCTGCACAGCGAAATCATCGTCAGCGAGGAGCTCGATATGGCATTGAGCCAGGCCATCCCGCTGATGAAGCAGCAGCTGGCCCTGGTGGTCGAGCAGGTGCGCCAGCAGAAACGACTGCAGTCACTGGCCGCCACTCGCAACGCCACCGAAGAGATGATGGAAGAGATCGCCGACCGGCTTGAAACCAACCAGGACATGGTCGACAAGCAGGTTCGTGAAGGCATTGCCTCGGCCGACAAGGTGGTCGAGTTCCTGCAGCGCATCGGCGACACCATCGAAGAGATCGACCAGCGCCAGTCCGAAGCCCAACGCGACCGCGCCGCCGCCCGCGATCAGCTCCAGCAGGCCGTTGCCGATCTCAAGGATCGCCTGACCTGATGCGAACAAAGGGTTGCGCT
>SKZJ01000185.1 GCA_007127425.1 Wenzhouxiangella sp. | reverse complement strand
TTGGTGCTTGAAATTTCGGCTTCCAACACGTGATCCATCGCCCAAAGGCGAGGGCCTTGCGAATCCCTGTCGGGGGCTCTAAAGCGATTTGCCGTTCTTTTCACGCCGCTGTTGGCGCATCGCGTCCGACCGCTTTGCCTCCAGTGCCTCCAGGTAGCCGTCGTCCAGTCCGGTCACATACTCGCCACTGAAGCAGGAACTGTCGAAACCGGTCAACCTGTCGTTCTTGCCACGCACAGCACGTTCGAGATCGGCCAGGTCCTGGTAAATGAGGCGGTCGGCGCCGATCCGCTCACAGATCTCACTCTCGCTTCGACCCGAAGCGACGAGCTCGCTGGCCGACGGCATGTCGATTCCGTAGACATTGGGATAACGCACCGGCGGGGATGCCGACGCCAGGTAGACTTTCTTCGCACCGGCCTCGCGCGCCATCTGGATGATCTGTTTCGAGGTCGTTCCCCGCACGATGGAATCATCAACCAGCAACACGTTCTTGTTGCGAAACTCCAGCGAAATGGTGTTGAGCTTGCGTCGCACCGACCGGGCTCTCTCTTCCTGCCCCGGCATGATGAAGGTCCGACCGATGTAGCGATTTTTCATCAGGCCTTCGCGATACTTCACGTCCAGCATGTGTGCCAGTGGCAAACAGGCCGTGCGCGAAGTATCGGGCACGGGAATGACCACGTCGATGTCATGATCGGGCCATTCGCGCAAGATGCGTCCGGCCAGCGCCTCGCCCATGCGCAGGCGTGCCTTGTAGACCGACAGGTCGTCGATCATGGAATCGGGCCGGGCGAAGTAGACAAACTCGAACATGCACGGGCTATAGGCCTGGGCATGTTCGCTGACAAACCGGTGCAACTCGCCGTCGAGCGTGATCAGGACGCTCTCCCCCGGCGCCAGGTCGCCGATCAGTTCGAAATCGAGGATATCGAGCACCACCGACTCCGAGGCCATGATGTACTCCGGCCCCTCCGGTGACTCGCGCCGGCCGAGCACGATGGGCCGAATGCCGTGCGGATCGCGAAAGCCGAGCAGCCCGACGCCGGCAATCACCGCCACCGTGGCATAACCGCCGCGACAACGTCGATAGACGCCATCGACCGCCGAGAACACGTCCTCCGGATAGATGCCGTTCCGGGTGTGCTGGGCGAGTTCGTGAGCCAGGCAATTGAGCAACACCTCGGAATCGGATTCGGTGTTGATGTGGCGCCGGTCTTCCTCGAACAACTCACGGCTCAGTTTCTCGCTGTTGATGAGATTGCCGTTATGGCCAAGGGCGATACCGCAGGGCGAGTTGACGTACATAGGCTGGGCTTCGTCCGGCTGGTCCAGCCCGGCCGTCGGATAGCGCACGTGACCAATCCCGAAGTCGCCGGTCAACCCGATGACCGATTTCTCCGAAAATACATCCCGAACCAGGCCGATGCCGCGCGCGGAGCGCATCCGGCCATTGTCCAGCGTCGTCATCCCCGCAGCATCCTGGCCTCGGTGCTGGAGAATGGTCATGGCGTCATACAGGCGGGCAGCGACCGGCGATCGGCCCGCGATTCCAACTATTCCACACATTTCAGGTTTTTGTCTCCGTTGCGGATTCAACGGGCAGGTAGGCCTGTATGGACTCGGGAAAAAACCCGACCAGCCAGATACCCAGCCGTTCAAACTCGGGCAGCAGGGTCGACTCCTGCCACCAGGGATCTTCAACAAACGGCGTGAAGGTCGCCACAATCACACCTACAGTCACGATGGCGATACCCCTGAGGGCACCGAACACTGCGCCGAGAAGCCGGTCCGTGCCGCTCAGGCCGGTACCCACCACCAGTCTGCCGAGCAGGTAGTTGACCAGCCCGCCGACCACCAGCACAAATACGAACACGCCGACGAAGGCGACGATCACCCTCACTGAAGGCACCTCGATCAGGTGCTCAAGCTGCATCGACAGCGGTCCGGCGGCCTGCAACGCTGCGTAGGCGGCGGCGACCCACACCAGCAAGGAAAACACCTCGCGGATGAAACCACGGAACAGGCTGACCAGCATCGATACCAGGCAAATGCCCAGAATCGCGTAATCGGCCGTGCTCATGGATGACTGACCACGATCCCCTCGAGCCCCGCTTCGTCACGCAGGCTCTCCTGTAGCCGCTCGGCCTGTTCGCGCTCCGCGAAACTGCCGACGCGCACCCGGTGAATAGTGCGCCCACCCGACTCCTCGGAGTGCACGAACGCATCGTGACCCAGTTCGGTCAGCTGGGCGACCAGCCGGTCGGCATTGTTGCGACTGGCGAACGACCCCACCTGCACGGCATAACCCGACCGCTCGGGCGCCGCTGCGCCACCGGTCGAGCGGACCACCGGTTCGACACCGGCAACGGTGGTGGCAATCTGGCCTCGAGCCGTCTCGGCGTCGGCACGCGTCCCGTAAGGGCCGGTGCGCACGCGCCAGAGCTCGCTCTGGTCGCGCGTCAGCGAGTCCAGCGCGGCTTCGTGCCCGAGGTCCTCGAGATGTGCACCGATACGCTCGGCGGTCTGCCGGTTGCTGAAGACCGCCACCTGGACCAACCAATCACCCTCGGCATCAGCCTCGGTAACCGCGCGATCAGGTTCTGGCTCAGGATCCTGATCGGGGATCGGCTCGGGTTCGGGTTCGGGTTCGGGTTCGGGCTCTGTATCAAGCTCCCGATCCGGCTCGATCGCCGGTTCAGGCTCCGGCACCGGTGTCACGGCAGGTTCCGGGTCGGGTCGTGCCGGCTCCGGTTCGGACTCCACCGTCGGGGGCGGCTCGGCCTCGGCTTCGCGCGGCGGCCTGCGCGCCTGGTCCGGGTCGAGCGGCAACCTGCGCACCTCACGCTGCCCGTTCGGGCGTTCCGGCAGATCCAGCGCCAGTTGACGCGGGGCGCGCTCATCCTCCCCGCCGTCGAACAGCATCGGCAGGAAAATCACGGCCAGGGCGATCAGGATGGAGGCGCCGATGAGGCGCTGTTTGAGAACCTTGTCCATAGCGCTAGCCTTAAAGCCTTAGTGCTGCATCAGGGTGGGCCAAGCTTCGGCCACGGTCCGAAAGGAGCCGAAAACAACGATCCGGTCCTGCTTGCCGGCCCGCTCGAGGGCAAGCTCGACTGCCCGGGGTACGGATTCTACCGTCTCCCGCCGGCCGGAAACAGGAATTTGCGCAAGTTCGGCGTCGATGGCAGCGGCCGACAATCCCCGGTCGCCACGGATTCCAGCTACCAGCCAGTCGCTGAAACAGGCATCCAGGGCCCGGCCGATGGCCCGGATATTCTTGCCGGCCAGGGCGCTGAAGACAGCGTAACTACGCCCCGAAAAACCGTCCAGCGCCTTTGCCAGTTCGCGAGCAGCGGCCGCGTTATGAGCGACATCGACAAACAGGGCCGGCGCCTCGGACAAGCGCTGAAAGCGCCCCGGAAGACGTGCCGAAGTCAGACCGCGGGCCATTGCCGCTTCATCCAGCCTCAAACGACCCCCGAGCATCGAAAGTGCAGCCACCGCGCAGGCCGCGTTGGCCGCCTGCCAGCGCCCGGCCATGGCTGGGTGTGGCAACTTGAACACACGCTCGTCGACCTGGATGCGCAAGTGGTCCCGGGCACATCGCCAGGAGAAATCCCGCCCGGCCATGACCGGCACGGCGCCGATACGCTGTAATGCCTCATCCAGCGCCGGCGGCCGTCGTCTCTCCCCCACGACCACCGGGCGCCCGGCACGCGCCACACCGGCCTTCTCGCGCGCGATGTCGGCCCGCGTCGGACCCAGCCACTCAGTATGATCGAGGCCAATCGAGGTGATCACAGCCACGTCGGCATCAATCACGTTGACCGCATCGAGACGACCGCCCAGCCCCACTTCCATCAGCATCAGATCCGGGCTCACCTCCCGCGCCAACACCAGGGCTGCCAACGTGATGTGCTCGAAATAGGTCAGCGCGATCTCGCCGCGCGCGTCCTCGACCGACTCCAGCGCCGCGACAATATCGGCGGCGGAGGCCGGCTCGCCGGCCACGCGCATGCGCTCGCCGAAGTCGACCAGATGGGGTGAAGCGTAAGCGAAAGGCTTGAGCCCGGCGGCCAGGGCCATGGCTTCGAGCATGGCAACGACCGATCCCTTGCCGTTGGTACCGGCCACCGTAATAACCGGGCAGTCGGGCTGACTGGAAACCAGGCGACGGTACACGGTAGGGACCCGCTCCAATCCAAGGTCGATGCGGGATTCCGGGCTGCGGCGTTCGAGTCGTGACAGCCAGTCGGCGAGTGCCCGGTCGGTCAAGGCTGGCGACCCGACGTCAGTCCTGCTGCTCGTCGGAGATGTCGACCAACTCGCCTTCCTGCACACTGTCACGAGACCTTCCATGCAGCATCGACAGCAGGCTGTAAATACGCTGGCGCAGTTCACGCCGGTCGACGATCTGATCGATGGCTCCCTTCTCAAGCAGAAACTCCGATCGCTGGAACCCTTCGGGCAGCTTCTCGCGAACGGTCTGCTCGATAACGCGCGGGCCGGCGAATCCGATCAGTGCATCGGGTTCGGCGATATTGACATCCCCCAGCATCCCGAGGCTTGCGGATACCCCGCCGGTGGTCGGATGTGTCAGTACCGAAATGTAGGGCAAGCCGTCCTCCGCCATTCGTGCGAGACCGGCGGAAGTCTTGGCCATCTGCATCAGCGAGAACAGTCCTTCCTGCATGCGCGCGCCGCCGGATGCGCAGAAACAGACCAGCGGCAGGCCATGCTCGAGGCACTCGCGCGTGGCCAGGGCAAAGCGCTCGCCGACCACCGAGCCCATCGATCCACCCATGAAGCGAAAGTCGAAGGCACAGGCTACCAGTTCCATTTCCAGCAAGCGGCCACGCAGGGCAACCAGCGCATCCCGCTCACCGGTCGCCTTCTGACTGGCGTTGATGCGATCACGATACTTCTTGGTATCGCGGAACTTGAGCATATCAACGGGAGACAGCTCGGCGCCGAGCTCGACGTGATCACCCTCGTCCAGAAAGGCCTCGAGGCGAGCGCGCCCGGTCAGCGTCATGTGGTGATCACACTTTGGGCAGACATGGAGATTGCGCTCCAGCTCGGGACGGTAGAGTACGGCATCGCAGGCCTTGCACTTGGTCCACAAGCCATCGGGCACCTTGCGGCTCTTGCCGCCTTCGGTGCGAATGCGCGCGGGCATGAGTTTCTGAAACCAGGTCATCTCAGGCAGTCAACGTTGGTTGTTTGTCTTGTGAGGGCTCGTTATTGTCCATCGCAACGCGGATGGGAGCAAGAAATTCTCGTGTAACCGTCACCGCCGCTTCGGCATCCCGACACTCTCCGAGTCGGCTGACCAGCGCCGATCCGATGACCACGGCATCGGCCGCTTGCGCCGTCGCAGCCGCCTGCTCGGGCGTGCGGATACCGAAACCGACGGCCACCGGCAAGTCCATCTGAGAGCGGATGCGCGCCACGGCGGGGGCAAGCGAATCAGTGTCCAGGCTTGCAGCTCCGGTTACGCCCTTGATCGAAACGTAGTAGATGAAGCCACCGGCCAATTCCGCGGTGCGTTGGAGCCGCCGTTCGGTCGTGGTCGGCGCAACCAGAAAGATCTGGTGCAGACCCTTTTCGACCAGAGTCGCGCGCATGTCGCCGGCTTCTTCGGCCGGACAATCGACGATCAGCAGACCATCGACACCGGCGTCGGCCGCCTCGTCGACAAAGCGCTCCAGTCCACGTCGTTCGATCGGGTTGGTGTATCCCATCAGGATGATCGGCGTGTGGGCGTCGCCACGTCGAAACTCGGCCACCATGGCCAGCACCTCCTCGAGATGGGTGCCTTGTTCCAGGGCGCGCGCACAGGCCTCCTGGATGACCGGACCATCGGCCATGACGTCCGAGAACGGCATACCCAGCTCGAGCAGGTCGGCACCGGCCGCGACGGCCGCGTGCAGCACCGGGACGGTGGCGTCGGGATGCGGGTAGCCGGCGGTAATATAGGGCACCAGTGCCGGCCGGCGCTTTTCCTTCAGTTCACGGAAACGTGCGTCGATACGGTTCAAAACTCGATGCCCTCCAGTTCGGCTACGGTGTTGATGTCCTTGTCGCCGCGGCCGGAGAGATTCACCAGCACGATGTCATCGGCACTCATCTGCGCGGCCAGCTTCATGCCGTAGGCGATGGCGTGAGCACTTTCCAGTGCCGGCATGATGCCTTCGCGGCGAGTCAGTTCATGAAATGCAGCCATCGCTTCGGCGTCGGTGATGCCGACATACCGGGCACGGCCGCTGTCCTTGAGCCAGGCGTGTTCAGGGCCTACACCCGGGTAATCCAGGCCGGCGGAAACTGAATGAGTATCGCGGATCTGGCCGGCATCGTCGTCGAGCAGGTAGGTCCGCGAACCGTGCAGCACGCCGATACGACCGGCACACAGGCTGGCGGCGTGTTCGTGCCCGGTGAGGCCGCGCCCGGCCGCCTCGACACCGTACATGGCCACCCCGTCGTCAGCAATGAACGGATGGAACAGCCCCATGGCGTTGGAGCCGCCACCGACACAGGCGACCAGCGCCGACGGCAGGCAGCCGTACTCTTCAACCATCTGCGTGCGCGCCTCGCGCCCGACCACGGCATTGAAGTCACGCACCATGGCCGGATACGGATGCGGGCCGGCCACCGTGCCGAGAACGTAGAAGGTGTCGTCGACATTGGTGACCCAGTCGCGCATGGCTTCGTTGAGCGCGTCCTTGAGCGTGCACGATCCGGAGTCGACGCTGATGACCTCGGCGCCGAGCAGTTTCATGCGGTAGACGTTGACCGCCTGGCGGCGCATGTCTTCGGAACCCATGTAGACCACGCAGTCCTGGCCCAGGCGCGCAGCCACCGTGGCCGTGGCCACCCCGTGCTGGCCGGCACCGGTCTCGGCGATCACGCGTTGCTTGCCCATGGCTTTCGCCAGCAGGGCCTGGCCGACCGTGTTGTTGATCTTGTGCGCGCCGGTATGATTGAGATCCTCGCGCTTGAGCACGATGCGTGCCCCGCCGGCCCGATCGGAAAGGTTCTCGGCGAAGTAAAGCGGTGACGGCCGGCCAACGAAGTGGGCCAGGTCCGAATCCAGGCGGGCGACGAATTCGGGATCGGCCAGGTACTTGCGCCACGCTGCTTCCAGTTCCTCCAGGGCGGGCATGAGAGTCTCGGAGACGAACTTGCCGCCAAAGACGCCGAAATGGCCACCGGCATCGGGAAAGACGCCGTCGGAAATTGCTGCTTTT